>CAZDPV010000010.1:0-42657 GCA_964507565.1 uncultured Clostridium sp. | reverse complement strand
CCATATTTTATGCAATTCTGTAAACCATTTCATTTAATTATTGTTCTGTTTTCTTATATGTTTATTTCTCTAAATTTTTTTATTCCGTATCTATTTAGTATTCTATATAAAACAATTGTTATAATTAAGAATATTAGAATTTCTGATATCATTATTACATTTATTGATATTTTTGAGATTAGCATAAATATTGCTAATACAGATAGTATTGCAATAATCATCCCTGTTAAAATTGAAATTACAGGACTCATGCTTTGTTTTACAACCTCAGTATCCGATTTTGCATTCATTTTCGGATATTTTAAGTTTACTATTAATCCTAATATTGCAGTTAATGTTGGTAATATTATTGATGCCGCTAATATACATATTGTATCAATTATTTCTATTCTAAATTTTGCAATAAATATTATGTCACTCACTATTATAAGTGGAATTGCAATTATGTCACTTGCTATTATTTTTGATAAAAATACTTTCTTTTCGCTTACCGGTAAACTTTTAGTTATATTAAAACTTTTTCCTTCTAGTGATATTGATGATGATGTTATTGAAGTCATACATGTTATAAATATCACTAAACCATAAAATACCTTAGGTAGAAATTGTATAACTGTGCTTGTTTCAATTGCAATGTTTTCACCCTTTAATATTATACCTACTAATCCATCCAAATTTACACATAGGCCTATTGTTAGTACAAACATTAGTACAACTCCAAATGAAGTGTTAAAAATATATATTGGAGATGAAAAAAATCTTTTTGTTTCCTTGCGTATTAGTGCTCCCAATTGTGAATTTGCTTTTAAAACTTTAGTTTTCACTTCTTTTTTATCTTTTTTTATGCTTTTGCATGACTCCATCGATATTATTTTAAAGTATGAAATACTTGCTATATATATAAATAGTATCATTGGGATTATATTTACTAATAAAAGCATAATTAAATCCATTATTTTAAAATTTGAAATTAAATTTATAAACAAACCTGCTGGGTAATATATTTTTAATAATATTTCATTTATGTTTTGAGCATCTTGAGCTATATTTTTTATAAAAGGTTCCAGATTATATGATAGAAAGAATATTACCATAAATACTGCCATGGTAAGTATAGTTTGCAATGTTTTTTTAAACTTGAATTTTCCTGATATTTCTTTTACCACATATCCTATTATGCATGACAAGATTGTTGGAATTATAGGTAATAAAAATAACATTAATATTGAAATTAAATAAAATTCAACCCCTGGATTTTGTAATATTATATACACTATAAATGCTGGTAGCATAAATAGAACATTATATAAAAATTGAAATGAAATCAATTTGAATACTCTCGCTAATAGTATTTTTGATTTTTCTATTGGTAGTGAGAATAATAAATCATTATCTTTTGCATCAAATAATATTCCTTGTGATTTATATATTCCTTCTATAAAGGTCATTAGAGTTGTAAATATGATAAACAATGTTAGCATTATGTATCTTAATTCACTAGGCAGTGCTTTTGCTATCATATACGCATACATTCCAATTGACAACATTACCACTGCTGCTAGTGCTATTGGAATCATAATTTTGTTTATTTTTGAAGATTTTTTGTTTGCATTTAATCTAAATAAATTTAAATTATTTTTCATTGTGGCTTTTAATAATGATATTAATTTTTTCATTTTTTTACTCCTTTTAATTTTTTTACATTATTTGCTTTTTTCATCTAATTCTAAGAAAACTTGTTCTAGAGATTCATCTCCCTTAACTTCGTCCATACTTCCAATTTTAACAATCTCTCCTTGCTTTATTATTGCAACTCTATTACATAATTTTTCTGCAACTTCCAATATATGTGTTGAAAAGAAAACTGTTTTTCCTTCTTTACACATTTTTTTCATTATTTCTTTCATGTCAAATACAGCTTTGGGATCCAGTCCTACAAAAGGTTCATCCATTATAAGTACCTTTGGTTCATGTACTAGAGCTGCAATTAGCGCTATTTTTTGTTTCATTCCATGAGAGAATGAATCTATTGTATCATTTAGATTTTCTTCTATTTCAAACATTTTAGAATATTTTTCTATTCTTTCTTTTCTATTCTCTTTTGAAACTTCATACATATCGCATATAAAATTTATGTATTCTATTGCTTTTAGATTTTCGTATAAATCTGGGTTGTCTGGTACATATGCTATTTGTTTTTTGCATTCTATTGGACTTTCTTTTATTGATTTTCCATTTATTAAAATATCTCCAGAATCGAAATCCATTATTCCTACAATTGCCTTAATTGTAGTTGTCTTTCCAGCACCATTATGACCTATGAATGCGAAAATTTCTCCATCATTTATTGTAAGCGAAATATTGTTAACTGCTTTTTTCGTTTCATTATAACTTTTAGTTAAATTTTTAATTTCTATCATTTCATCACCTTTTAAAATAAATTTAATTATTCCCTTCTATTTTATTAAACTACATATAATATTATAGCAAAAAATTGTAAAATTGCTGCTATATCAACACATAAATGAAAAATTGAGTGTACATATTTTTTCTTTTTTCCTAAACCATATAGAATTGCTCCTATTGTGTAGACTATTCCCCCTATCATTATAAGTAAAAAACCATTGATTCCTATTGCTTCTATTAGCATATTTACTTTAAATATTACACACCATCCCATTACTAGATAGCATATCATTGAAAACACTTTAAATTCTTTTAGATCTATGGAATTTAATACAATTCCTAATATTGCTACTGCCCATATAATTCCAAAGAGCCACCATGCAGTAGCTGGTGAAACTCTCATCATACCACTTAATAATATTGGAGTATACGTACCAGCTATTAAAACATATATTGAACAGTGATCCATTACTTGTAATACTTTTTTTGATTTTCTTTTTGGTTTTAGCCCATGATATATGCTTGACATTGTAAACAAAAATATCATTGAAAAGCAATAAATTGAACTTCCAACTATTCCGTATATATTATTATGCATTGCTGAAAATATAATGCAAAGTGTTCCCATTATAACTGAAAGAGCTGCTCCTACTATATGTGAAGTCATATTAAATATTTCTTCGCCTCTAGTATATGTTGGTAAGGTTCTATCATTTAATTTTGTTCTTGGCATAATTATCCTTTCTGTCTTTTAAGATACCGATTACATCTAATTTTTCGGTTTTTGTTATTTCGACTTTTCTAATTTGATTTTCGAGTTCTTCCTTTGTTTGTACCTTTACCATTACATAATTTGTGGTATGCCCTTTTATAAAACTGCCTTCTCTTTCTTCAAATAAAACTTCGAATTCTTTACCTATGTAACTATTATTATATTCTCTTTCATTCGTATTTGAAAGTTCTATTAAAATTCTACTTCTTTTTTCCTTTATTTGACCACTTATTTGATTTTGCATTTGTTCTGCTTTAGTGCCTTTTTTGGGTGAATACTTAAATATATGCATTTTATAAAATTTTATCTTTTTTAAAAAGTTATAAGTTTCTATAAATTCTTCTTCACTCTCTCCTGGAAATCCAACTATTATATCAGTAGTAAGTGCAACATTTTTGTATGCATTTCTAAGCATTTTCACTGAATTTTCAAATTCTTCTACTGTATATCTTCTGTTCATTCTTTTTAAAGTTTCATTGCATCCACTTTGTAATGATAAATGAAAATGATTGCAAATTTTATTTATTTTTGATAGTCGTGATACAAATTCTTTAGTTATAAGGATTGGTTCTAGTGAGCCTATTCTTATTCTTTCTATTTCATCTATTTTATTTATTTGTTCTAGTAATTCTATTAGTCTAAATCCTCCTGAAGATAAATCTTTTGTCGGATTAAATTTTTCGTATTTTTCTGAGTAATTATATTCTTTTCGGTATTTTAATACATCTTCTTCTATAAAATCTTTTCCATAAGAAGCTATGTGAATTCCTGTTATTACAACTTCTTTGATTCCTTTTTGGGCTATTTCCTTTATCTCTTTTAATATATTTTCTGGCTTTCTACTTCTAACCTTTCCTCGTGCATACGGAATTATACAATACGTACAAAATCTATCACATCCATCTTGAATTTTTATTACAGCTCTATTCTGATCTTTATATGTAGTTGTACCGAATTCTTCAAATTCAGATTGGTGCATTACATCTGAAATTTCCTCTACTTTGTTTTTTGCTGTTTTGTTTTTTATATACTCTTCTACTATTTCTACAATATTTATTTTTTCATTTATCCCTATTATAACATCTACTTCAGGCATCTTTTCAATATCTTCTTTTGCAACTTGTGCATAGCAACCACAAGCAACTGTTATAGCTTTTGTGTTTTGTTCTTTAGCTTTTCTTAACATTTGTCTTGATTTTCTTTCTGCAATGTTGGTTACACTGCAAGTATTTATGACTAAGATATCTGAGATTTCGTTTTTATCAACTATTTCATATCCACTTTGGGCGAATTTTTCTTCCATTGCATTTGTTTCATATTGATTAGTTTTACAACCTAATGTAATAAATTTTACTCTCATTTTTGCTCCATTTTTTATTTTTATATTTGTATTATACTCTATCATTTAATTTTTTTCAATGCATTACATAATAAAAAATATATTACTTGTATATTTTACCAAATAATATATTTTTAATAAATAGAATTTAAGTTTCAATATATAATATTTCGTTTATACTTTTATATTTTAAATTCGTTTTCAATATTTAGTAGTCTATTATACTTGCATACTCTTTCTGTTCTACATGGTGCTCCCGATTTTATTTGTCCTGCATTTATTGCAACAGCTAAGTCTGCAATAAATGTATCTTCCGTATCTCCTGACCTATGCGATATTATTATTTTATATCCATTTTTTCTTGCCAATTTTATTGTTTCTAATGTTTCAGTTAGAGTTCCGATTTGGTTTGGTTTAATTAAAATACTATTGGCAACTTTATTTTTTATTCCTTTTTTTAGTCTTTTTGAATTTGTAACAAATAAATCATCACCTACTAATTGAATTTTATCTCCTACTTTTCTGGTTAGTTCTTTCCATTCTTTCCAATCTTCTTCATCTAGTCCATCTTCTATTGATATTATTGGATATTTTAGAGTTAAATTCTCTATATAATCAATCATTTCTTCCTTTGTTTTATACTCATCAGTCTTCCAAAAATAATATCCGTCTTTTCCTACGTTTTGTGCTTCTTTTTTCATTTCACTACTTGCAAAGTCAAGGGCTATTGCAATATCCGTGTTTGTTTTAAATCCAGCTTTTTCTATTGCTTCTATTATTAAGTCTATTGCCATTTCATCACTTTGTTCCTTTTCGTTTTTGCTTGCTAATTTAATATTTTTTTCATCAACTAAGTTTGGAGCAAATCCCCCTTCATCGCCAACAGATGTAGCTAAGCCTCTTTTTTTTAGTATTTCTTTTAGTACGTGATATGTTTCACTACACATTTGCATACATTCTTTAAAGTTGTTTGCTCCAACCGGAACTATCATAAATTCTTGAATATTTATATTGTTGTCAGAATGTTTTCCCCCATTTAGAATATTCATCATTGGTAATGGAATGGTATTTCCGCTTACTCCACCTATATATCTATATAGTGGCTCGTGTAAATAATTAGCTGATGCTCGTGCATTTGCTAAAGAAACTCCTAGTATTGCATTTGCTCCTAATTTTCCCTTGTTTTCTGTTCCATCAAGTTTTATCATTTTTTTGTCTATATTTGCTTGGTTTAAAGCATTTTCCCCTATTAGCACCTTTGATATTTTTTTGTTAATATTTTCTACTGCTTATATAACCCCTAAACCATTAAATTCATTAGTGTCTCCGTCACGTAATTCCACTGCTTCAAAACTTCCTGTCGATGCACCAGATGGAACTATTGCTTTTCCTTTTGTTCCATCTTCCAATGTTACAGTTACCTGAACTGTTGGGTTCCCCCTAGAGTCAAAAACTTGCATTCCCTCAATATTTTTAATTAGCATTTCATTCATATTACTATACTTCCTTTTTAGTTTTATTTTATATACATTAGATATTAACTATCATATCTAATATAATTTAAAAATTCTAATGAAATTATTGCCAATTTTTCATATAATTATTCTTAACTCTTTTTAATTATTTACTACTATAACATTCTTTACATTATTTTATTTTTCTATTTCAACTGAAAGTCTTCCGCTTCTCGTTGCTCCAGTTATCTTTAATATTTTAAACCTTCCTTTTCCTCTTATTGTTATAAATGTATCCTCTTTGATTTGGACGCTTCCTCTAAGTTCTTCTTTAAAATTCACAAATACTCGTTCTTGTTCTAATAATTCGTTTGCCTCACTTCTTGAACATCTTGCAAGTTCTCCTACTATGCAATCTAGTCTCATTGATGGTACATTTATTTTAAAAGTTTCTTTTTTCGGTAATACATACTTTAAATCTTCTAAATTACATTCCTCTAACTTTGATTTTTTAAATCTAGTTAGATTTTTAAGGTTGTCAATTAAAAAGTTCTCTATTTCTTTTAGAATTATTATATCAGCACCATCATATCTTACAATTATATCTCCTATCTTTTCTCTTCTTAATCCCAATTTCATTAAAGCACCAAGGTAGGTTTTGTGCTCAAATGTTCCATTCAATTCTTTTGGAATTGTTACCCTTATTATTGTCATTATTTCATTGTTTATTTTCTTATTATAATTAACATTATATGGCTCTATTATCAGTACTTTTCTTTCTGCCTCTTCAAATCCACCATCAAAACTATAGTTTACATCGCTTCTTGCCTCTAATATCTTCTTTACAGTTTCTTGCTGTGACAAATCCATAAAATTTGTGTTTTGTAATTTATTTCTTCCGTTTGCCAATTTTATTTTGTCAATTATTTTAGCAATTAATAATTTTTCTTCTGCATTTTGCCTTTTGCTCAGCTCATTTATTTTATCCATTCTATTTTTTCCTTTAACAATCTGTATTTTTATGATTATACCTTAATCATTTAACTTATGTCAACATATATATTTAATCATATTGTCTGCCTTTTCGTTTAGTATAAACTTTTAATAGTGGTTTTTTTCGGCAATTATTGAATTTTTTGTATTTTTATTATATAATAAGAACATAATTAAGATTTTAGGAGGGATATTATGGCACGGTTTCTTGTTTGTTTATTAAATAAGAAAAATATTGCTAGTTCACCACCTCAAATAATTGTGTACACGATGCATTCCAAAATCACACCAAAAAGTATTACCATACCGCTAAATTGTGTTATGTTTTGTTTTGTGCAAGCTGTTAGTAAAAAGGCACTTTATGAAGCATTTGCTAACATAATGTGTGAAGATACACTTTCATTTTATGTTTTATGTACTATTAAAAATGTAATAATTGAAGGTTCTCGCTATTATTTCGTGGGTAAAAATAATGAAAAAGGTGGAGCAGAGCATATTGTAAATTTACAAACGAGCTCTGTTGTATCCCTAAAGTTTTTTAAAAACGATGAATATACTATTTTCAGTATGTAATCCTTACATCAAAAGGCAGACACCTAGTAACTTCTAGTAGTCTGTCTTTTGAATTTTATTATATATGAATTTTATTTAGTTTTTTCTTGATATTCTTCACCATAGTTTTCTGAATTTAAAATTATTCTTTTTAGCATACTTCCTACTTCGACATATCCAACTTCTTTTCGAGCTCTTTGTATTATATTTTTAGATACAGTTACGGTTGAATCATTTTTATTTAATTCTTCTGGATTTTTTGAATCATCTTTAGATGTCTTTTTTAAATAGTTCCTTGCAATCTCTAATGTTTCTGTTCTATAGCCTTTAAATACAAGCTATATTAAAAGTACAAATTGAAAATATTATTCTTTTATCTGTTTTTTAATTTAAAGTTTAATTTGGAATTTCATTAGATTGAAAATATTATTTGTAGAAAAACAATGCTTTAGAAAGTTGAAATAAACTAATTGGTAATATTATACATTGGTTTTATGTCATAAGTCAAGAAAAATCGTTCGTCAAATTTTCTGATTTTTCGACAGTATATTTAATTGTTTATTTTATATCTTTATCTCTTGAAAATTCATAATAATTGTGTTATATTATTAAAGTCAGTTATTTAATTCATATTTTGGGGTATAGCCAAGCGGTAAGGCATCGGACTCTGACTCCGACATTTCCTGTGTTCGAATCACAGTACCCCAGCCAATTAAAAAGCTTACAGTATTTTATATTGTAAGCTTTTCTTATTTTTTATTTTTTGTTTTTTCTTCATTTTATTTCTTTTAAGTTGGCTTTGGATACATTTTGGATACATAAATAAGTAATAAAATAGTCTTATAAATCTTTATAAATAGAGGTAGTTGCATTTTGAAGCTGCCTCTATTTTATCTTCTACTCTATACTCTTAAGTGACTCTATCATATCAACTTTTTTTAGAGTATGATGTACTATAATGTTTACTACTATTGTAAATAAAATTGTAATTGCTATTGCATATATATAACTAATTGGATTTATATATCTAATAAATCTTACCATATCCATCTCACAAGTAGAAATTAAGAAATTACACAAAATGTACCCTCCAAACAAGCCTATTAAAATTCCAATTGCAGTTAGTATATTGGTTTCCTTGCTAATATAATTGTCAACTTCCTTATTATAAAACCCCAATACTTTTAGAGTTGCTATTTCTCTAATTCTTTCTCCTATATTTATGTTTGCTAGATTATAAAGTACTACAAATGCAAGAAGTGCAGCTGAAACAATTAGTATAACTACCACATAGTTAAGTGAAACTAACATTTGATTTACCCTTTCTATTAAAGAACTTACATCCATTAACGATGTTACATTTTCACTATCTATTATAGCTTTTTTCTGATTCTGAGTTAGTTCGTCTTTTACTAAAATCATATTGGTTTTATATTTTTCAATATTAGTTTCAAATACATTACTTGTCATATATACATAATTATAAACATAGTTTTTAACTATATTGGAAACATTAAATGTATACTCACTTCCATCACCATCTTGTATTTTTATTGCTTCTCCAACTTTTATCTTTAGCAAATCAGCCAATTTTTCAGTTATTATTACGCCATCATCATTTAGTTGTACTTTTTTACCTGTTTTTTTATCATATAAATTTATAACATCTTCAAGTGAATCCTTTGGTGTGATTATATTTATATTATAGTTATCTGCAGTTGCCGTTTTCATATTTGCTTGGACTATTTTGTTTTTCTGGATGTTCTCTTCCTTTTGATTATCTAGTATATTGTTATTTTGAGTTTGTATATTTGGAGTTTCTTCTTGCGATTCGTCTTGATTAATTATATTTTCAATTGCTGTAATATTATTTTCGTCATTTATTGTAATCATTTCTTTATATGTGAATATATTTCCATATTGGTATGGTACAATCCCTATTATTGAATCTTTAAGTCCAAAACCAGCAAGTACAAGTGATGTACACCCTGCTATTCCTATTATAGTCATTATTCCTCTTTTTTTATATCTAAGTAAATTTCGTGCTGTAACTTTTTGAGAAAATTTAAGTTTTTTCCATATAAACTTAATTTTTTCCAGTAATATTCTTTTACCTGATTTTGGAGCTTTTGGTCTCATTAGTATTGCTGGCATATTTTTAAGTTCCTGTTTGCACGCTAAAATAGTTGCTCCAATAATACACAGAATTGCTATTCCTTGACCTGCTACTCCTATATCCATTCTAAATGGTGCTGTAAATCCCGGAATATTAAATATCATTCCATATAAGAACCAAATAATTGATGGTAAAAATTTAAATCCTATTGCCATTCCTAATATTCCACCTATTAAACATGCTGATAATGCATATAACACATATTTAGCAAGTATTTGCAAATTTGTATATCCCAATGCTTTTAATGTTCCTATTTCCATTCTCTCTTCTTCAACCATTCTTGTCATAGATGTTGAACTTGTTAATATTGCAATTAAATAAAAAACTACTGGGAATAGCTTTGAAACATTTACCATGCTTGATACAGAGTCTACAAATGTTGAGTATCCTGAATTATCACTTCTTGTTTGAATATACCAAATTGGTTCTTTTATGTCATTTATTTCGTTTTCTGACTTTGTTATCTTTTCTTCTGCATCTGCTAATTTTTGATTTGTTTCTGTTCTCTGTTTTTCTAGTTCTTTTTTTCCATCCGCAATCTTATCTTCATTTTCAGATATTTCTTTTTCTGCATTCGAAATTTTTGCTTGTGCACTTGCAAAACTATTATTTGCTTTTTTTCTTGATTCTTCTAGTTCCATTTTCGCTTCTTGTAATTTATTTTTGCCTTCTTCTATTTTTAATTTTCCTGTTGCTATTTCTGATTCAAGCTGTTTTTGTTTTTCTTGTAGTTGTAAAACGTTAGCATTTATTCCTCCAATTTGAGCATCTATTTGATTTGTGCTTTGTCCTAAGCTTATTAAATTTTGTTTTTGATTTTCTAATTGTCTTAATGTGTCTTGCAATTGTGAAATATTTGACTTAACTGTTTCAAGTCCCGTTTCTGCTGATTTTATATTTTCTTCAGCCTTGTTTAGATTTTCTTCTTGATTTCTTATCTCCTCTTCTGCATTTTCAAATCCAGAGCTCGCCTTATTCTTTTGATTTTGTAATTCTTTTTTATTTAACTCTACTTCCTTTTTTGCATTACTTATTTTATTTTCGTTTTCTGTTAGTGTATCTTGTGCGTCTTTTATTTTGTTTTGTGCTTCTATTTTATTTTTCTCTAATTCCTCTTTTGCATCTGTAATTTTATTTTGTGCGGTATTCTTTATTTCCTCATATCTAATTTTTATTCTATTATCTTTAATTTCTTCTATTTCGTTTTTTATATTTTCTACTAAATCATTATAGTTATCTGTGTTCGTTTGTAGATCTTTTGCACCTTTTATTCTTACATATATATTTGTAAAATACTCCTGATTTATTTCATTTACATATATATAGCAGTTAAGTGTTCCTGTTCCAATATTGCTATTTCCTCTCGATGTTGCCATATATAAAGGACTTTGTGCCAAGCCTACTACTGTAATGTCTTTATCATCCTCTTTACTATGAACTTTACTGCCTATTTCGTATTTATTACTATTTGCAAAAAGGTTATCTAATACACATTCATTTTCATTTTGTGGTGCTCTACCAGATACTATGTTTATATTGTTAATATCTGAGTTTAATTCAATGTATTTCGCAACATAATCAACTTTGTTTATTGAAATTTCTTTATCTTTACTATTTATTCCATAAGCATCTTCTATTCCATCTAATTTCTTTATACTTACTAAATCATCTTCTGTTAATCCCATTGTTGATATTATTGAAATATCATATACATTATTTTTGTCATAGTAATTGTCAAGACACTTTTCCATGTCAGGTCCAGTTGCAACTAATCCAGAGAAAAATCCAACTCCTAAAAATGCCATAAGTAGTATTGATATAAATCTTTTTAAAGTATCTTTTATTTCTTTTATGCTGTTTTTTAAAAGCCTATTTTTCATTATTTGCTCCTTTCCTTTTATTTAGTATAGTAATTAACGCCTATATTTTACCATTCTATTTCTTCAATTGGTAATGGATTTGAATTTATTTCAATACTTTCTGCCTTTCCATTTTTAAAGTGTATTACTTTATCTGCCATTGGTGCTATTGCTGTATTATGTGTTATTATTAGAACAGTCATTCCTTCTTTTCTTGCTGTATCTTGAAGTAACTTTAAAATTTGTTTTCCTGTTTTGTAATCTAATGCTCCTGTTGGTTCATCACACAAAAGCAATTTTGGATTTTTGGCTATTGCTCTTGCTATAGCAACTCTTTGTTGCTCCCCCCCTGATAATTGTGCTGGAAAATTATTCATTCTATCTTTTAGTCCTACTTTGTCAATTATTTTTTTAGGACTTAAAGCATCTCTGCATATTTGTGTAGCAATTTCAACATTTTCAATCGCCGTTAAATTTTGTATTAAATTGTAAAATTGAAATACAAATCCAATATCATCTCTTCTATATTTTATTAGTTCTTTTTCCTTCAATTTCGTAACATCTTTTCCATCTACAATTACTGTCCCATCACTTGCTCTATCCATTCCGCCTATGATATTTAATGTTGTGGTTTTTCCAGCTCCACTAGGTCCAACAATTACTACTAGTTCTCCCTTTTCTATATTAAAATTAGCTTTATCTAATGCCTTTATAATAACTTCTCCCATTTTATATTCTTTGGTAACATTATTAAATTCAATATATGCCATATTTCCTCCTTTTCGTTATCTTCTAATTTTTTCTCTTTTTAAAAGTTTTAACTTTTTCTAACATGATTTTATCATATACTATCACAAAATGGAATACTTTATTTATCTTTATTTTATTATATTTATATAGTTTAAAATCATTTTTCTTATTTAACTTATACAAAATAGAGCATACAAAATTTTATATTTTGCATACTCTATTTTAATAATTATACTTTTTTAAGCTTTTCAAGTTCCACACTTCTTTTTACCTTTTGTGTAGTTGTCTTTTCCATCGGCTCATCTGTTACTATTATCTTCTTTATGTGTTTGAAGTTTGGTAAGATTTTATTTATCTCTTTTATATCTTTCCAAAGAATTTCTTCTGGGTTTTCATTTGGATGTTCCTTTTCCATTATTTCTTTATTATACACAATCTTTGCACAGAGCATTGTATCTGTTTTATTTTCTTCCCTTGAAAAAACTAAACATTCGGATACATACGGAATTTTATTTATTAAAAACTCTATCTCATTTGGATATACATTTTTTCCATTTCTTAATACAATTATATCATTTTTTCTTCCTGTTATAAATATGAATCCGTCTTCATCAATATATCCAAAGTCTCCTGTATAAAACCATCTGTCTTTTAGAACTTCTCTCGTTTTTTCCTCATTTTCATAATATCCAAGCATTACACTTGAACCTTTTACAATGATTTCTCCTATTCCTTCTTTATCTGGATTAGCTATATCAACTTCTAAAGAAGGAAGTGGTAATCCTATTGAACCAGGCTTTTTTTCTTTATCTGTTTCTGCTGATATAACTGGTGAAGTTTCCGTTAGTCCATATCCTTGTAATAATGATATTCCTAAATTGTTATATCCAACTATTGTATTTTTATCCATTGGTGCTGCTCCATAGAGAACAACTCTTAACTTTCCACCAAAGTTATCTAGAATCTTCTTAAATGCAATCTTTCTTATATCAATATGTGCTTTTAATAATGTATTTGATATCTTTGTCACAGTACCTATTAACTTCGTTTTCCCCTGATCTTCTATTGCTTTTTGTATTTTTTTATACATTGTTTCTAGCACAAGAGGTACTGCAACAAATACACTTATTTTATATTCTTTCAAATTTGGGGCAATGTATCTTAATCCATCACAAAATGCTACTGTACTACCACTATAAAATCCGTATAAAAATGTTATTGTACATTCAAATGTATGGTGTATTGGTAAAAATGAAAGTAGCGTATCTGTTGAATATAATTTAACATATTTTGCAATATTTGTTATGTCTGAACAAATATTGTATTGTGAAAGCATTACCCCTTTAGGTTCTGATGTTGTTCCTGATGTGAATAATATAATTGACATTTTTTTATTATCAATTTCTACACTATCATATTTCCTATCTCCTGCTTTTAGCTTACTTATTCCTTCATTTAGAATATCTTTCCACTCTTCTACTTCTTCGTCTTTTATCTCATCCATACAAATTATTGTATGAATATTCGTCTCTGTATCTTGCTTTGCTTTTTTTAAAGTTTCTACATATTTTTTATCACAAATAACTGCATCAGCTCCACTTCTATGTATTAAATTAAAAATTTCTGTATTCGTTAATGCTTTGTCAATTGGAATGACTATCATGCCACCACAGGTTATAGCAAAATAGCTCACACACCATTCATATCTATTATTTCCTATTATTGCAATTTTTTTACCTTGTAAATTACGATTTAGTAAAGCTGTAGAAAATGCTCTTACGTCCTTTCCTACCTGAGCGTAAGTTTTCTCTATTATTATTTTGCTTTCTGGAGTCTTTTTATATTTGTAAGCAATATTCTCAGAAAAATTTTCTACTGAGTAAGTTAATAATTCTCTATAGTCATTAACTTCTCTTGATTCATGTACACTTCTATCTATTTTCATTCTTAATTCTTTTATAATCAATCTTACATAAATTCTCATATTGGTTTATTGATTGATTAATACCTTTCTTTTATATTATATTATATATTCTACTATAAAATATATAAAATTAAAATACCTGACTGTATAGTTTTTGTTTTAATAATGAATTTTTTATTCTCAAATTAACAATTAACATTTGAAATAAGAAACCCTGGCAGCATTTTTAAATGTCTCTACTTTTTCCGATTTGTTCCTATTTATTCCTAAAATGTTTTATTATTTTTTACACAATTTTATAATATATATTATCGAGGTGTTAATGAGAAGATTGGGTTTTTTATATGATAATATTTATAATGTAGATAACATACGAAACTCTTTTGCTGAAGTGTGTAAGAATAGCAAAAATAACAAAAAAATCGAAACACTTAAAGAATATGAAAATGTTTATGTTACAAGAATTTATAATATTTTGAAAGAAGAAAATTATAAGGTCGGGCCATACAATATTTTTACTATTTATGAGCCTAAGGAACGAAGAATTGTTAGTCAAAGTATGCAGGATAAAATAGTTAACCACTTAGTTGCAAGGCATATTTTATACCCAGCATTATCCTCATCTTTATTAGACTTTAATGTCGCGAGTAGAAAAAACATGGGAATGCGTAAAGGTCTTGAACTATATCAAAAATATAGAAAATATTATCAAACGAGATTTGGTACATACTATATTTTAAAATGTGACATTAGTAAATTCTTTGCAAGTATTAATCATGATATTCTTAAAGCAAAATTATTAAAAAAAATAAAGGATAAAAGAGCAATAAAATTAGTATTTGATATAATAGATAGTGATTCCGAAGGTTTAAGTATTGGCTCCATGACTAGTCAGGTGCTTGCCATATTTTTTCTTAGCGATGTTGATCACTTTATTACGGAAAAACTAAAAATTAAAGGTGTAATTAGATATCAAGATGATTTTTTACTCTTTTCGGAGTCCAAGGAACATTTAAAATATTGTTTAGATGAATTAAATATTTTCTTATCGAAAGAAGGATTAAAATTAAATAATAAAACACGCCTATATAAAAGTACTGATAATTTTGTTTTTATTGGTAGAAATAAATATGGTAATTATGCAAATTATAGAACAGTTAAAAGACGTTTAAAGAAAAGAAAATATCTGTATTATAATGGTAAAATTCCAATTAATAGCTTAATTTCATCTACTATTTGTTATAAAAATTTGTGTAGGTGCTCAATAAAAAATAAACGGTCTATAAATTCCGCCTATAAAAAAGTATAATAAAAGTAGAAACAATAAAGAATTTTTCCCTTATTGTTTCTACTTTAAAAGCAGTTGTAAAAGGCACTCCTTTTCGAACCAATTCAGGTCTACTAGCAAATACATCTATCTACTTTTAATTTATAATTAAATTCAGAATTTATTATACTATAGAAAAATCCAAATCATAGTATTTTTTTATTCTAAATTTAATCACAGGACAACAGTCTGTTTCTATATTATCTCTTATGCAATTAATAATTACATAACCACAGTGTATAGAATCTACCGGGCGAACCCCAAAGCAATTATTGTTGTTGTTGTTGTTGTTCAGGTTACCATCATTATTCACGTTCCACAGGTTGTTAGAGTTATTAGCCGAAGCGAGCCAGACAACTGTGCCCTATATTGTATTTGATGCAACAAGTTAATTCTTGTGGATTGTATTATGTATTTGTTATACTGTTAATCCAACCAACAGAATATTTTATTATGTCATCAAAACAATTACCAAATTTTATATATTTTTTATTGTTTATAATTTCTTTATCATAGCATAAGTTTATTAGAAAATCTAAGATTTTTATTTTAGCGACCACCTTTTCTAGTAATTCAACTTTTCTACTTTTATTATTGGTTGAATTTGCTTCATAGGTTAATTCCAATAAATCATAACTAGAACTTCGTATTCTGTTTTTTAATTCAATGTCTTTTTTAGGAAAATTATCTAACTCCTTATCTATTACAATTAATAAATTTCTAATATACTGTATAACCTTAAACTTTTCTTCTTTCATTTATTATTTCTTCCATATTATCCAATATTTTTTTCGAATCACTTTTATTTATATTTTCAATCATATATTCATATATATGATCTAGTCTCTTCTTATTATTTACATATTTTTTTGCTTTTTCAAAAGTTTTATCGTATTGATTTAAATTTCCATTATCATTTTTCTCATCAACTTCATAATTATTTCTTCTATCTAATATTAAATAATTAATTTTGTTTTCTTGTAGATGTGCCTCAATCTTTTTTAGACTTCCTTCTGGAAATCCTGCTGTTTCTATATTTCTTTCAGTTTTTCTTAATTGGTATTTGAAGATATAGCTTAATATATATGCGTCTTTTCCATATGATGAATAAAATTTTCCGGCTTTTACAAGTGCTATATATTTTGGATGAATCAGTTTTACTTCTTCTACTATATTCGTTATACTCATATTTTCTCCATTTTATTTCAATTTGAGGTTGTATCATATATTATTATAATCTGTATAGTTCCATGCACTACTACACTCCGCCCAGAAGACTAGAGCCTTCTGGGGCTGGGTTTATAGCTCTTTGATTACTGTAGTGCTAAAGTATATGCATTGGCTTTGTCTGCTCCTGTTCCTCCTGTTATTTGGATATTAGATTTTAGAGAAACTACCGGGCGAACCCCAAAGCAAACATCGTAGTCGTAGTACAGGCTACCATCATAATTCACGCACGACAGGTAGTTAGAGTTATAAGCCGAAGCGAGCCAGTAGTATGCTCCTGTTCTTCTTACACTGTCTGAAGCTGGTGTATTAGTATTTCCTGTTACCTTTAAAGCTTCATCATAAGTCATACAATGTGCTGAATTTGCTAATACTAAATCTCCATTTTCATACATAGTCCATTTTCTTGCGGTTAATCCCGCTTTTATTGTAGCTGTTACATTTGTATTTGTTGTATTTTCATTTAATATATATTCACTTTTGTATCCTGAATTTGTTTCACTAGGATGATAGTATCCTTCTACTGAACCTGCCGTTGTTATTTTTATTGTTCCATCATTTTCTATGCTTAATACTCTCCAGCCTGATGGATAAATATTTACATATGCTCCGTTATTTGTATAGCCTGGATTTCTACTATCATTTTTACTATCCCCTGCCTTAAATCCTCCAAATGTATATGGATTGCTACTTGTTGGCATGCTTGCTCCTGAATATAAACTTCCCATTGAGTTTATTTCTGTTTGAGACCATGTTCCTGCACTATAGTTTATCCAATCTCCTACTTTTATTGCTATTTTGTATTGTCCAACTTTTGCATCATACGTTTTTGTAAATTTATCACTTCCAACAGTGCCTGTTATTGTAAATGTGTATGTTCCATTTTTTGTTACTGCAAATGGAAGTGTTGGGCTTACTGTCGTTGTTCCGCCTTCTATACTTGCATCAAAGTTTATGTATAATGATGTTCCTTCTGTTGTGCTATTAGCTGAAACGTTTTCTCCTGTTCCATTAGAATTTGATACTACTTTGTAATTTGATACTTGTGGACGAGGTCCTGCCTTTGCTGTATTTGTTATTTCTTGGCTTGCTTTATTTACCGTAAATATATAGCCTTTATATTCTACGTCTAGTGCATCTTCTCCATTGGCTGTTACACTATCTGCTCCATTTGCTGTTAAATAATCTTCTAATGTTAAGTTTTTATCTGCTAATGAATCTATTGCATAGCTTCCTATTATCATTTTAAAATCATCTGTTACACTTGCTTTTTCCTGAACTTTTACCGCATTTTGCGCTCTTCCGAATAAGCCATTATTGCTTACTACTGCACTTATTGCTACTCCTGATAGTATTAAAAGTATTACTATGGTTACTACTAATGCAATTAGTGTTATACCTGTTTCTTGTAATTTTTGCTTGCTTATCCTTTCTTGTTTTTTGTTTACTTTGGTGGCTTTTAATGTACTATTTTTTAGTACTACATTTTTGTTTCTTTCCATTTTTCTTTTTCTTCCTTTCTTTTTTATTTACTTTTAATATAACGTAAACTTTTATCGAATTTTATGTTATATTTTATAACATAAAGTGCGATTACTTTTGTTCTAATTCGTTTTAAATTTTATCATATTGTTTTTTATAATGCAATAGTTTTTCTGTTATTTTTCATTTCTTTTACATCAATTATAACTATACATTCATAGCTTCTTCTACAGCAACTGCAACAGCTACTGTAGCTCCAACCATAGGGTTGTTTCCCATTCCTATCAATCCCATCATTTCAACATGAGCTGGAACTGAAGACGATCCTGCGAATTGTGCATCTGAGTGCATTCTTCCCATAGTATCTGTCATACCATAAGATGCAGGGCCTGCTGCCATATTGTCTGGATGTAATGTTCTTCCTGTTCCTCCACCTGATGCCACTGAGAAATATTTCTTTCCTTTTTCCCAGCATTCTTTTTTATATGTTCCTGCAACAGGGTGTTGGAATCTTGTTGGGTTTGTTGAGTTTCCTGTTATTGAAACATCAACATCTTCATAATGCATAATTGCTACACCTTCACGAACATCGTTAGCACCATAGCATCGAACTTCTGCTCTTTCTCCCTTTGAATAAGGTATTTCCTCAACTATTGTAAGTTTACTTGTATAATAATCAAAATCTGTTTTTACATAAGTAAATCCATTAAATCTTGAAATTATTTGAGCAGCATCTTTTCCTAAACCATTTAATATAACTTTTAATGGTTCTTTTCTTACTTTATTTGCTGATTTTGCAATTCCAATTGCTCCTTCTGCTGCTGCGAAACTTTCATGTCCTGCTAAAAATGCAAAGCACTTTGTATCTTCACTAAGTAACATAGATGCTAAATTTCCATGTCCTAAGCCAACTTTTCTATCATCTGCAACTGAGCCTGGAATACAAAATGATTGCAATCCCTCTCCTATTGCCTTTGCTGCATCTGCTGCTTTTGTACAGCCTTTCTTTATTGCTATTGCAGCACCTACTGTATATGCCCAACATGCGTTGTCAAAACAAATAGGTTGAATTCCTCTAACCATTTCAACTGGATCAAATCCCTTATCTGTACAAACTTTTCTAGCTTCTTCTAAATCTTTTATTCCGTATTTATTTAATACAGGCATTATTTGATTTATTCTTCTTTCATATCCTTCAAATGTAACTGCCATTTTAATTCTCCTTTACTTTTGAGAAAAGGTATGTGCTAAAATTTGTGCGCATTTTCCTAGTTCTCATAATTATTATTTATTTTTAATTTTGCAATTTAATTGCTTCTTTTTCTATTTTATAGTATTTAGAAGATTTACTCTTCTCTTGGATCTATTATCTTTGCTGCCTCAGCAAATCTTCCATATGTTCCTGTTGCCTTTTCTATTGCCTCTTTTGGTTCTGTTCCTTTTTTTATAAAATCCATCATCTTTCCGAAGTTTACTGCTTGATATCCTATTATTTGATTGTCTTCATCTAATGCTTGTTTTGTTATATATCCTTCTGTTACTTCTAGATAACGTGGTCCTTTTAGTGATGTTGAATATATTGTTCCTATTTGTGATCTATGTCCTTTTCCTAAATCCTCTAATCCAGCACCTATTGTTAGTCCACCTTCAGAAAATGCTGATTGGCTTCTTCCATATACGATTTGTAAGAATAATTCTCTCATAGCTGTGTTGATTGCATCGCATACTAAATCTGTATTTAATGCTTCAAGAATTGTTTTTCCTGTTAATATTTCTCCTGCCATTGCAGCTGATTGGGTCATTCCTGAACATCCTATTGTTTCAACTAATGCTTCAGCTATAACTCCTTCTTTAATATTTAATGTTAATTTGCATGCTCCTTGTTGTGGTGCACACCATCCTATACCATGTGTTAATCCAGAAATATCTTTTATTTCCTTTGCTTTTACCCATTTTCCTTCTTCTGGAATTGGAGCTGGTCCATGATTAACACCTTTCTTTACTACACACATTTCTTCTACTTTTTTTGAATAGTTCATTTTGTATCTCCTCTTTGCTTTTATTTGTAATCATATTCTATTATAATATTAAATTGATTACATAAGATTTAATATTATTATTAGCATTTTAGTATTTGATTTCTAATTTGCTTGCTATCTTCTACATTTTCATCTGCGTTCATTTTTTCTGTATATATTGTTGGTTTTATTACTGATTCTTCTTTATAAGATCTGACTAATATTCTGTCTTCATTATTCATACTTTCTATTGGTTCATTTAAATATTTGAAGCACCATACGGTATGCCTTTGAGAATCTGTATACCTTGAATTTTCTATATTATTGTAATGGTATTCTACCATAAAAATATCATCTTTTATACTTATTGTAAGATTTGTCCAAGACCTTTTGGCTATTAAATTTAATCTTTTTATGTATTCGTAAATCTCTTCTAGCTTTGCATTATATTTTGCTTCATCTAAGTCAAACTTTCTTGCTATTTCATATCCATTTATTGGTTTTGTTTTTATTATTCTTTTAGGAAAATAATAGAAAAACATTTCGCCTTTTTTTCTGTTTCCAATGGAAGCATATAAATAAATACTATTCCATTTCTCTGGTATCAAATCTATAAGTATTTTTTGGATTTGTTTATATAGCTTGTTTATTTCACTTTGCAAGGATATTACCTCCATTATGATAAATTATATTTTATAATTTCTTTGTATTTTATATATCTAAAATACAATTATTCTCTTACTAATAAACTTTCTCCTGTCATTTCTTCTGGTTTATCTAATCCCATTATATCTAATAATGTTGGTGCTAAGTCTGCAAGCTTTCCATTGTTTAGTTTTGCATTATCCATTCCGTATAATATAAGTGGAACAGGATTTGTTGTATGTGATGTAAATGGTTCTCCTGATTTATAGTCAATCATTTGTTCTGCATTTCCATGGTCTGCTGTTATTAAAGCAATTCCATTATTTTTGCTAAGGGCTGTAATTATTTTACCTACACATTCGTCTACCGCTTCTATAGCTTTTTCTGCAGCTTCAAGGTTTCCTGTATGTCCTACCATATCTGGGTTTGCGAAGTTCAATATAATACTATCATATTTTTCTGAATTAATTGCTTCTACAACCTTTTGTGTAACTTCGTATGCACTCATTTCTGGTTTCATATCATAGGTTTCAACTTTTGGAGATTGAATTAGAATTCTATCTTCTCCTTTATATTGCTTTTCTTGACCCCCGTTGAAGAAGAATGTTACATGAGCATATTTTTCAGTTTCTGCTATTCTAAGTTGATTTAATCCTTTATTACTTATGTATTCTCCAAATGTATTTTTAAGTGTTTCGGGTTTAAATGCAATTTTTACATTAGGCATTGTTGCATCATATTGTGTCATGCATACAAAATTAACGTCTAATTTCTTTGTTTCAATATCTTTGAATTCTGGATCAACTATTGATCTCGTTATTTCTCTTGCTCTATCGGGTCTAAAGTTAAAGAATATTACCGAATCACCATTTTCGATTGTAGCAATAGGTTTATCCCCATTGCAAATTACTGTTGGAGCAACAAATTCATCAAATACTTCTTTTTGATATGAAGCCTCAATTGCTTGAATTGCTGAATTTGATTTGTCTCCAATTCCATTTACCATTGCATCATAGCATTTTTGAACTCTTGCCCATCTTTTGTCTCTATCCATTGCATAGAATCTTCCTGAAATTGAGGCAATCTTTCCAACTCCCTTTTCTTTCATTTTTTCTTCTAATTTTTGAATATATCCTTCTCCTGAAGCTGGTAATGTATCTCTTCCATCCATAAAACAATGTACAAATACGTTGTCTAGCCCTTTACGTTTTGCAAGTTCTAATAGAGCATATAGATGTCTTTCATGGCTGTGTACTCCACCATCTGAAAGTAATCCGATTATGTGAAGTTTTGTATTATTTTTCTTGCAATTTTCAACTGCATCTGAAAATTCTTTTATGCTAAAGAAATCTCCATCTTCGATTGATTTTGTAATTCTTGTTAGTTCCTGATATACTATTCTTCCTGCACCTATATTGGTATGTCCTACTTCTGAATTTCCCATTTGTCCTTCTGGAAGTCCAACGCTTTTACCACTAGCATATACTTCTGCTGTTGGGCATGTTCTCATTAGTTTGTCTATATTTGGCTTTTTAGCATTTTCTACTGCATTTCCCTCTTTATTTGGATTTTTACCAAATCCATCTAATATCATTAGCATTGTAACTTTTTTATTCATTTTTACCATCCTTCTTTATTATCAAAGTTTACATTTTTGTTTACAAATCTATCTAGGATTATAATTATACAAATTTATTTATCAAAGTTAACTATTTTGCTAAACTGCTCTGCTTTTAAACTTGCTCCACCTACTAATCCTCCATCTATGTCAGACATATTAAATAGTTCCTTTGCATTTTCAGGCTTAACACTTCCTCCGTAAAGAATTGTGATATCATCTGTTCCAAATTTCTTTAATATTTCTTGTCTTATTGATTTTATACTATTATTGGCATCTTTTGCTGTTGCAGTTTTGCCGGTTCCAATAGCCCAAATAGGTTCATACGCTACTATTGTATTACTTAACTCCTCTATTGTCAAGCCTTCTAACGCCTTTGATATTTGATTTGTTATTGTTTCTACAGTTTTTCCACTTTCTTTTTGCTCTAGAGTTTCACCAACACAAACAATAGGTTTTAACCCATGTTTTAAAGCTGACTTGACCTTTTTGTTTACAGTTTCATCTGTTTCATTAAAATATTGTCTTCTTTCTGAATGTCCAATTATTACATATTCAACATTTATGCATTTTAGCATTTCAGGTGCAACTTCTCCTGTATATGCTCCATTTTCTTCCCAATGCATATTTTGTGCACCTACATGAATATTAGTTTGCTGAACTGTTAATAATGTATAAAACAAGTCTGTATACGGAACACAAACTATTACTTCATTTTTTGTGTCCTTAACCATTGGTACTAATGCGTTTATAAATTCCATTGCCTCATTTGGTAACATATTCATCTTCCAGTTTCCTGCAATTACTGTTCTTCTCATATTTTCTCCCTCACTTTTTCAAGGATGACAAAGAACAATTTAAATTAAATTGGTTCCACCTTGTTCCATGTCATTGTCATAATCTTTATTTATTTGGTAGGCACTCTATTCCTGGTAAAGCCTTTCCTTCAATAAATTCTAATGATGCTCCTCCTCCTGTTGATATATGTGTCATTCGATCTGATAATCCTGCTTTTGTTACTGCTGCTGCAGAATCTCCTCCTCCTATTATTGTTGTGCAATCTTTTAAGTTTGCTAAGCAGTTTGCAATAGCAGTTGTTCCTATTGCAAATGTATCAAATTCAAATAATCCTACAGGACCATTCCATAATACAGTTTTTGCACTTTGCAATTCTTGTTCATATATTTTTATTGTTTCTGGTCCTATATCAAATCCTTCCCATCCATCTGGAATTTCATTGTATTTTACTATTTTTGTTTCTGTATTTGGATTAAACTCTTTTCCTAACTTGTTATCAACTGGAAGTAGCATTTTTACACCTTTATCTTTTGCTTTTTGAATTAAACTTTTTGCTAAATCCAATTTATCTAGTTCACAAATTGAATTTCCAATATTATATCCTTGTGCCTTAAAGAATGTATAAGCCATTCCCCCTCCAATTAGAAGAGTATCTACTTTATCTAATAAACTATCTATAACTCCTATTTTATCTGATACTTTCTTTCCTCCTAAAATTGCTACAAAAGGTCTTTTAGGATTGTTTAATGCATCTCCTAAAATCTTTAGTTCTTTTTCTATTAAAAATCCACAAGCTGATGGTAAATATTGTGCAACTCCGGCGGTTGATGAATGTGCTCTATGGCAAGTTCCAAATGCATCATTTACATATATGTCAGCTAATGAAGCGAATTCTTTGCTTAAAGTATCATCATTTTTTTCTTCTCTTGGGTCAAATCTTACATTTTCAAGTAGAACAACTTCTCCTTCTTTTACGTTGTTTGATAATTCCTTTGCTGAATTTCCTGTTACGTCATTTGCAAGTTTAACTTCCATTCCCAATTCTTTAGATAATTCTTTTGCGACTGGTGCTAAAGAGAATTCTGGTTTTGCTTCTCCCTTTGGTCTTCCCAAGTGTGAACATAAAATTACTTTAGCATTATGTTCTAATAAATATTTAATTGTTGGCAATGCTGCTACAATTCTTGTTTTGTCGGTGACATTTAAATTCTTATCCAGTGGAACATTAAAATCACATCTTAATAAAACTTTCTTTCCATTTACATCTAAATCCTTTACAGTTACTTTGTTCATAGTTATTCTCCTTTTTATTTTAAATTTTGTTAATCGTATTTATTGCTTTTTTATAATAGTCTTTAATTTTATAGCAACATTATTTTATATCAAAAAAGAATACTTTTCAAGTATTCTTTTTCAATAATCTTATTTTTTTACATTTATTTCATATTTTTTATATATTTCCATCTTTTCTAGCCATATAGCATGCTAAGTCAACTAATTTATGAGCATATCCCCATTCATTATCATACCATGCAACTAATTTTACAAAGGTATCTGTTAATTGAATTCCAGCTTTTGCATCAAATATTGATGTATGAATGTCACTTACAAAGTCTGATGATACTACATCGTCGTCAACATATTCAACTATTCCGTTCATTGAACCTTCTGATGCTTCCTTCATAGTTTTGCAAATATCTTCATAGGTTGTTGGTGTTGCTAAATTACATGTTAAATCTACAACAGATACGTCTAGAGTTGGTACTCTAAATGCCATTCCTGTCAATTTTCCATTTAATTCTGGTATAACTTTTCCAACAGCTTTTGCTGCTCCTGTTGATGATGGAATTATGTTTCCAGCTGCTGCTCTTCCACCTCTCCAGTCTTTTTTAGAAGCTCCATCTACTGTTTTTTGAGTTGCTGTTGTTGAATGAACTGTTGTCATTAATCCATCAACTATTCCATATTTATCGTTAATTACTTTTGCTAAAGGTGCTAAGCAGTTTGTTGTGCATGATGCGTTTGAAACAATATTCATTGTCACTTCATAATTTTTTTGATTTACTCCCATTACAAACATAGGAGCATCCTTTGATGGAGCGCTTATTACAACTTTTTTAGCTCCTGCATCTAAATGTGCTTGTGCTTTTTCCATAGTAGTAAATACTCCAGAACATTCTAGTACATAATCTACTCCTACTTCTCCCCAAGGAACATTATGTGGATCCATTTCGTTGTAAACTTTTATCTCTTTTCCATTTACAGTTAAAGTTGAATTTCCTTCTTTAACTTCTCCTTTTATTTCTCCATTAAATCTTCCATGAACTGTATCATATTTTGTCATATATGCCATATAGTCTGCTGCAATAAATGGATCATTTATTGCTACAACCTCAACATCTTCTTTTTCTAATGCTGCCTGAAATGCTAAATTTCCAATTCTTCCAAATCCATTGATTCCTATTTTAATTGACATAATAAAATCCTCCTTGTATATTTTAGCTTAATAGCTATTATTATTTTAAAAAAGCGATACTAGTATTGTATCGCATCTATTTAAGCAACTTATAAAGTAACCTTAACTTCTGGTTCCTCAACTGTAACAGGTGTTACAGCTCTTAAATGAAATCCCTTATCAAAATAAATTTCTTGATTCCAAAAATCGTGAACTTCTTTAAATACTTTCTGTTCTTTTGAAGATAATTCAACAACTATTGGTTGAAATATAAAGTTTTTGAAATTTGTCCAAGGGCTTACTTTGGCTGGAACTTTTGAATATACTTTTGATTCATTTTCTTCCATAATAATTATTCCTCCTTTGTTACAAGCTTAAATTATAGTATATTTAAACTATACTACAAACTTTAACATTTATCAAGTGTTTTATTGTTTCTTTTTGATTACATTTTTGTTACATTTATATTACATTTTAGAAATTGTTATATATTTCTAAAATCAAAGTTTGGAACATATTCTTCCTCATGTTCTCCTAAATCTTGCATATATCCATTTTCTAAGTCTAATGAGTATAAATAACTTTCAACTTCTTTATATTCTTTTTTTGAGATTTTTCTATTTATTTGCGAATCTTGCTTTGCTTTGTATGCTGGAAAATATTGAGCCATTATGCTTACATATATGTCCTTAGGCATATTTAATTTTATCCATTTAAGTATATTTTTTGTGTTTTGAATATGATTTGGTAATATCAAATGCCTTATTATTACTCCGCTTTTTATAATTCCATTTTCATCAAATATTGCTTTTCCAACTTGTGAATACATTTCTTTAATTGCTTTAGTTGCCACTTCAAAGTAATGTGGTGCACTCGAATATTTTATACTTATATTATCAGAGTAATATTTTAAATCTGGTAAATATACATCGATGTAACCGTCTAATACTTTAATAGTTTCAACATTTTCGTATCCATTTGAATTATATATTATTGGTATTTTTAGTCCTTTTTTTCTGGCAATTTTTATTGCTTCAATTATTTGATATATGTACATTGTTGGAGTTACTAAATTTATATTGTTTACATTCCTTTGTTGCTGTTCTATAAAAATTTGTGCTAATCTTTCTATTCCTACATTAACGCCTTTTCCTTCTTGGCTTATTTCATGATTTTGACAAAAAATACAGTTAAGATTACAATTACTAAAAAAAATCGTTCCAGATCCATTATTTCCACTGATACATGGCTCTTCAAAATTGTGTGTTGATACTAATGCTATTTTTATTT
This sequence comes from uncultured Clostridium sp., assembly GCA_964507565.1. GTDB lineage: Bacteria > Bacillota > Clostridia > TANB77 > CAG-508 > CAG-793. The sequence continues at coordinate 15,572 of CAZDPV010000010.1, read as the reverse complement.
TATCATCACATTTACAATATCCTTTATCTCCTCTTAGTCTATTTACGTTACACTTTCTTGGACATATTTCACATTTTTCTAACATTGTATTATCCTTACTTATTATATTTGAATTTTTTATTGGTTACTCATAAACCTTTTTTTATTTAATTCGTTATTTAGAATATTTTATTAAACTTTTCTAGGAATTTTATTTTAATAATTATAGCACATTTTATTTATTTATGCTATAATTGTCCTTGACTTACAAAATTAGTATAGGAGATTTTAATATGAAATTTGATAATGGTATATATGAAGAAACATACAGAACCAGTTTTTCACAAACTGGTATTCACGATGTATTAACAAATAAAAGTTTTTTATCTTTAATGGAAAATATAGCTGGTGCTCATTCTGCTTACTTTCATTTTTCTTTTGCTGATATTATGAAGAATGATTTAACATGGGTGATACTAAATTGGAAGCTTCATGTAATAAGTAGACCTTCTGCTGATGAACTTGTAACTTTGAAAACATGGGGTCGATTTGCTAATAAAGTTTATGTTTTGAGAGATTTTAAAATGTATGATAAAAATGGAAATCTTTGTGCAATTGCTTCTTCTAAGTGGTGCTTAATGAATTTTTCTACCGGTAGAATTGCTAGAATTCCTGAAAATCTATCTGAAATTTATCACGGTTTTTATGATAATTCTGTATTTGATATATCTGATCTTCCACGATTAAGCGAGCCTGCTTGCGACCCTCTTTTTGAGGATGATTATAAAATTAGGAGATTTGATTTAGATATAAATAAGCATGTTCATAATCTAAACTATTTAAATTTCGCTTATGAATTGTTGCCTGATGATATTTTTGATGGAAAAGAATTAAATAATGTTGAAATTGCATATAAAAAAGAATTAAAATACGGACAAGTAATTAAGTCTTTTCTTCATTATGATAATAATGAATACACAGTTGTTATTAAAGATAAGGATGAAAAAGTAATTCATTCTATAATTAAGCTTTATGATTAGCTTTTAAATTTAGAGATTATCTTTTACTAGCTTAAGTAAATTGGATATTATATTGTGTTTTCACAAACAAATTTCATAATTATAAAAACAAAGTCAATCTAGTATTTTAAAATACTAGTTTGACTTTGTTTTTATTTTCTTTTTTATTATTTAGTTTTATTATTTACTTTAATATTTATTTTTTATTGTTTTTCTTTTAACCACTCTTTTCCATCTACAATACGAGTTACCATCATTGAAGAAACTGTATCTCCAACAACATTAAGCATTGTTGCAGGTGGATCTATTATTGTAGCAATCATTGTTAAAATTGGAAGTGCTGCTACTGGATAACCCATCATTGTTATTATTAACATTTCTGAAATTGTTCCACCACCTATTGGTACGCCTGTTATTAGTAAATTTGCAAGTAATGCTACTCCTAAAATTCCTAATACTGAACCTGGAGTATTGATTGTCGTTCCAAACAAACATACTAAGAACATTATTTTGAACATTGATCCTATAATTGAACCATCTTTGTGAAAACTTGTTCCCATTGGAATGGTTGTTTGTGCGATATCATTTGGAACCCCCATTCTTTTACTACACTCTATATTTACAGGAATTGAAGCAGCACTTGAACATGTTGCAAGAGATGTTAATGTTGATGGTAAAACATTTTTCCAAAATATTTTTACTCCATTTTTTCCTCCAGCAATAAATGCATATATTGTATACATAATAAAATAGAATGCAATAGCTACAACAGTGTAAATTATAAATGTTTTTAAATATCCCACTGCTATTGATGCTCCAAAGCTTCCAACCAATGATGCAAAATAGCAACCTAATCCTATTGGTGCGTAATACATTATTATTTTTATTATTTTCTGTACAACCTCATTTGCAGATTCTAAAAATTCTGAAAATGCTTTTGCTTTTTCTCCTGCCATATTTATAGCAATTCCACATATTACCGAAAATACTAATAATGCAATAATATGATCTTTTGACAATAATTTGCTAAAATCATTTACCGTTATTAGTTGAACAGTTCTATCTGCTATTGTTATATTATCTTCTGAAGACTTCTCTAAGTTTCCTGTACTATCAACATTTTGTTCAATTAGAGATTCTTTAATTTTGTTTCCGTCTTCTGGATTTACTAATTTAATAAAATATGTACTTGCGAATCCAACAAATACAGCAATTATTGAAGTTATAATAAATACTCCCATAATTGTAAATATAATTTTTCCAATTCTTTTTGGTGTTTTCATTTTTGATATTGAAGTGGTAATTGTTAAGAAAATAAGTGGTACAATAATAACTAATAATAGATTTAAGAAAATATCTCCTAGTGGTTTTAGGATAGTTGCTTTTTCTTGGAATATAATTCCTACGAATGCCCCAACAATAATTGCAACTAACAAAATTATTGTTGACTTGTAATTTGATAAAAATTTTTTCATATAATACTACCTCTTTTATAAAGTGGTAACTAGGATATAATTATATCCTTAGAATTTAGTAATATTATATGATACATTTTTAAATTTAGCAATATGTTTTTAATATTTTATAATTTGTTTTTATATTTTATTTTAAATATAAAAAATTTATTTGGTGAATCTAAATTGATTTCCCATTTATTGTGTAATTACTTTTATTCTTAACATTAAAGTCTGAAAATTTTGTATTGCTTGTTACTGTCGTAAACTTTATTGTATTAACAAGTCCTGTTGAGCTTTCTATATTTATATCATTGTTTGAATATGCCGTTGTTATGTTAGTTATTCCATTTGTAGTTTTAAGTGTTGTATTTTTTAAGTCTATATCGCAAGAGAAAAAGTTTATGTTATTGTTTTTCAAAAAATTATTTAATGACATTTTGAATTTTTCAGAATTATTATAAATGCTAGCGTTGGTATCTGATGTGTTTCCACTTTCAAGATAAGTTTTTAAATCATTTTCATAAAATTTCTTTCCATCCATATAAATATTTATATAATATATTGAATCACTCTTATATGCAAGCTCATTTTTGTCGTTTCTTTCTTTTGCTAAATTTATTATTGAAGCCACTTCACCTGCTGTAATATCAATCCTTCCCGAATAGTTGTAAAAGTTACTATTAAACATTGCTATTTGTTTTTCTGACATCTGCTTATTCATATTAGCTGAAAAACTTCCCAAAAGTATTATAATGCTTGAAATCAACGTTACTACTAATACTGCAATTAAGACTTCTCCAGCTATAATTAGTGCTTTAGATGCATTTTCCATTTAATCCTCCATTTTGAAAAAAAGTGCATAATGCACATTCTTTCAATCTTAGTTTGATTTTCTTATTTCTTCATAATATAAATTTGAAACTCGTGCTGTGTTGCTATTATAGTCTACATTTATACATTGAAAATACATATCTTTAAATTCTTTTTTTTCATCACTTGTAATTGTATTGCTATTAAAAGTATTTTTTATATAGTTCAGTAAATTATAACCATTATTAGTCTCAGGCTTTCCAACCCCTGGTCCTGGAAGTCTTCCATCCTTATTCAATAGTTTTACATAGACATATAATTTACTAAATCCATCTTCTTCTGCATATCTTGTATTAGTATCATTGGCTAAGTTTGCTAATGATACTAATTCATATCCATGTATTACCTTTTTATTATAGGATTCGAATTCTTTATTATATTCATATAACTGTTGCAGTTTTGTAGACTGTTGTCTACTATTTTGATATTTAGATAATTGATTCCATCCAAAAGCAACTAAACTTAAAACCAATATAGTAATTAACATTCCACCTGCTATTAGCATTGCTTTTGAAACATTTTCCATAATTCAATAAGACTTTCCTTCCCAAAAGTATTCTAATTTTATAATAGAATATTTTTATTGCATAGTCGAAACATTATTTAATGAAGACATCATACTTGTCATTCCAATTAGTACAAGTGGAACAATTAAGTAACCAACAAATATAATTACCATAGGAGCAAATCCAATTCCTTTTCCAATCATACCTTTTTTTGATATTAACCTATCATTTGTCTCTTTTCTCCTGTCTTTATAATAATCTCTATCTGCATCGAGTTCTTCGAAAGCTTCCTTGATTGGAACCTTTTCTACTGAAGTTTGTAAACTTTTTATTATTCTAATAAATGGTTGATATGTTACTTCGTCTTTCATTTCTTCTAATGCTTCCCATGCACCACTTTCATAGTTGTTTAAGCATTTTCCTATTACTTCTTTGAATATGTCTGCATATCTTTCAAGCCATTCCAAAATCATTTCAACGTCAACTCTTTCAATTTTCATAAGCATCATTATAATGGTTTGGAATTGCATTATTTCATCTTCCATTTCCATTTGTCTCATTTTTGTTTGGAATTTTAATAGCCAAATTGGCGAAGCATAACCGATTATTGCAAACACTATTGAAAGTAAAACTTCAAACCATTTTAAATACTCAGCATTTACTTTTTGCAGTTTTGTGTAAATTAACTTTGCATTAGTTGTTATTTCAGTATCTTTTGCATCTGAGTATTCTTTTGAATTTCTCATTGCTTTTTCAATATCACCTACTTTTGTTTTTGTATTTCCCTTAAATTTGTTCAAGAATACGTTGTGCTTTTTAGTTGTTTCAGTTGCCTTTGCTAGTTGTCTTTCCGACATTTCTCCAATTAAATCATAATCTGTTGTAGGTTCGGTATATATGTAATTAAGTTCAACCGCATGGAATGCAGCAAACATTATTATTGAAACTATAAATATACTAACAGTTAATAAAATTCTATTTACATATAACCATCTAATTTTTTGCTTAGAACCAGATTTTTTTATTATTTCTTGAAGTTTTCTAAATTCATTTGTATTTTGTTTTGGGATAAATAAATCAACTATTTTCTTAGCAAATTTGTTATTATATAGTTTTTCTTGCCATGGGTTTTGATTATTCTCAACTTTTTTAGTTGCACCATTATCTTTTAATTTTCTTATAAGTATATAGCAAACAAATGTTGCAAGCATTATTAGTATTTGCACTATTAGCCCTTTATTTCCCATATAGAATGACTTTGTAAATGCAAAGTTTGATACTGCCCAGTTTTTAAGTGGTTCTAATAATAGCATTGGTACAATAGCAATTACTGATAAACTTTGAAATGTATAATTTAATTTGTCTCTTTTTAATATTTCAAGTTGCATTTCCTGACTTATATTATCAAGATTTTTTAGATATAATGATGAATCTCCTTCTTTTCTATCTCCAAATTCTTGTGTAAGATACGAAATACCTGCAAATTCTTTTAAATAATTATTTGGTGCTATATCGTAGTACTTTTCAAGTTCAGTTTCTGGATCTGAAGAGTTTAATATATTATATATTTTATCTGCTTGGGCAGAGATTTCCATTTTTTCTGAATCCTGTGCAGTTGAGTATATTGCTTCTGCAACCATATTGTTTTCGTGATATGCATGTCTCATTGCAGCGAAAAAATCTATTTGTTGAGTTAATAATGCATTATCTAGTTTGTCAACCATTGCGTCTGTTAGTGAATCTATGATAAATAATTCAAATATTAAAATAATAAACATTAACAGTACATTAGAGTGTGTTATAACAATAATCGCTAATGTAAGTGGAGTTATTACTCCTAAGGCTTTTGTTATAATTTCTGCAGATTGCTTTCTCGTTAAAAATTCGTCTTGAATATTATTTATTTCTATTCTTCTTCTAATTTTTAATAAGTACCTTTTTAAGAATGGAACTTTTAAAAATTTTACATATAGCTTTTGATAAAAAACATCCCAAGAAAAGCTTTTTTGTTCTGTTCCATGTCTTAGTTTTTGGATACGTGCCACATCAGAACTTTGCATTTTTTTTCTTAATGACAAAAAAGCGAATACAATTACAAATAATAGTACTACCAATATCCCAATAAATATCAAAAATCCTGTTGGCATTAAATTTTCACCTCCACTTTATTATTATTTTATGACTTCCCCTCTATCACTAAGTTTTTCTCCCCAGTTTTCTTCTACGAACTTTCTGAAGTTTTCAGAATCAGAATCGTCCATATTTATTATCATTGACTGTAAATTCTTGTCTGTTATTTTATTTGTAAGAACATATTTTCCGTCTTGATATTCCATTATATTAACATATTTGTAGACCTCTCTATTGGTCTCTTTTGTATAATACCTTGTTGTGTTATCCACGAATTTGTCAAATTTTCCTTCTAATGATTTTTCTTTTCTGTGGTCATAATTATAGTCATTAACGTCTTCTACCGGAATACACTCTGTTACTCTTTCTATGTATCTATTTCCCCTAAAGTCTTTTACCAAATGTATATCAAAATTTAATACTGATACAACTTGCTCTTCTGCTACTTTTTCATTTGTGAATACTCCAGTTCTTAGCATTGAGTTACGAAGTGCTGTAATTAAATCTGGAAATGTTTTAGCATGGTGGGTAAACAGTGTGAACTTTGAAGCAACCTGTGCTGCTTGTATCATCCAAGAAGCAACTGCATCTGTTGCAACCTCACCTATAATATTAACAGAACCATCTGTTTTCTTTTGAACATCTAGACCTTCCTGTCCAGAAATTGTGTCTGTTTCTCTAAATGATAGTATATTCCTTGTTGGGTATATTTTTCTTAAATGTAACTCGAATGCAACTTCCTGTACACGAATATTCATTGTTTCATATATATTTTCTATCATACCCATAAGCATTGTAGTTTTACCACAACCTTGCTCACCAGTAAGAGAAATTATTCTAGCGCCTTTTACTAAATATTTTAATAAGTCAATGGCTGTATCTTTTCCTGGAATTGTTATAAGTTGCTCTAATGTTGCCCTCTTAACATCAAATTTTCTTACGAAAAACGCCCATGTTTCAGAGAAGCTTGGTCTTACAACAACAACACGAGAACCGTCTTTCATTTCGTTTATTTTATAACCATTTGTATCAGATAACTGACCAGGATTGTTGTATTTATAAATGTTTTGGCATACCCTTTTTAATTCTGCTTCATTTCCAAAAGATAAAAATGCTAAACGTATTGATTTACCTTGGAAGAATATCCAAATGCTATCGCATGCACGTGGTACTTTATGATCCATTACTTGATTTAAATATCCACTGTCCGTTTGTGCTACCTGACTTAGAAAACTTTCTGGTAATCCTGATACACCGCCAGAAATACCATCTATATTCATATCTCTTATTTCATCTATTGAGCTATACCCTTTGTATTGTTGATATATTCTTTGTACAATAACCATTAGTTTATCATCAAATGTTAATACAAAATTTTCTTTTTCAAAAATTGAATCTATTTCTTCCGATGTTATTACGTATGATGGTTTTGTATCTCCTGATGTATATTTTAATTGTGCTAAATTGTATTTTTTTATTATTTGGGTTAATGCTTCATATCCTAGTTCTTTTTTATACATATATATAATAATATCAAATTTGTCTTGTGATGTTAGAAGTGATGGGACATCAAAAGGAATTGCTTTTGAAACGTTGGTTTCATCAACACCATATTCTTTTGAAAGAATATCATAAATTAACTCTTTGACATATTTTTTATCATTTACATCACCATAAGTACATCCTTTGAGTGCTTTTTTTAATTCGTATTTTTTATTTTTTCTTCTTTTTAGTTCTTCCTCTGAAAGACCTAAATCATATAGATTTACTTTTGTTATCTCATCTAATCTTCTTTTAACAAATTCAATCATTTTGTCTAATGTATATGTTTTATCATCTACAATTACATCCTCAACCTCAGTTGCATTTTTCTCTTTTATAATTTTGTTTCTTATCAATAGAGCAACTATTACTACAATTGCAACTATGGCAATAATATTAAAAAACATAAATTAGCTCCTTTCTTATGTTTAGAATACACTTACGAGTTTATTCCATATTCCTGTTCTTGTCTTTTATAATCTATTTTATCAGCTGTTTTTTTTAGAGTTTCACAAAAGTATCCATCTTTTCCGTCTTTTGAATTAAGACCCTGCATTGATAATAAATAATCAATTATTTTTCCTTCAGAACAATAGTCTGAAAATAATATATTATATGGTATTGTTAATGGTAATTCTTTTTCGCTTAAATATCTTGCCACATTTTTACTTGAGTATTTTGAATCTGGATTATATTTTTCGAGTGCCAAAATCACGTTGTTTTTTTGATAGAAATCTTTTTCTTCCTTTAGCCCTTGAAAATCCAAAATTGATTGTATATTTTGAGTTAACCCCAATATTACTAAATTAGAAATGTTTAATAGTTTCATTTGGTTTTCCTCAGTTACTTTATTCGATAAGTCTACAATTACAGTATCGTAAATTGAGTTCGCCACATCTGCAATCTGTGAAAAATAATTTGACATATTTAAGTATGTTTTGTAATCCGTTGTCTTTGGTCCTGGTAATATATCAAGTCTGTCTCTTAATATTGGTCTAGTGTAACTTTTAATCATATTTCCGGAGGCCCTATTACTTGCAAATACTCTGACTAACCCTTCCATACCGTTTGATATATCAATGTTTAAATTTTGTTTTGAAAAAAACGAACTTTTTTTTACTCCTTCTATTGGAAAGAAACTGTTTTCAAGTGTTTTGTCATTAAAATCTGTTGATATTAAAAGAATCCTATAATTATGTTCTATCGCTAGTGATGAAGCTATTGCAGAAGCAGCCAAGGTTTGACCGGTTTCTTTTATATCTTTATTTATAAAAGTAATAATTGACATACTTCAGTTTCCTTTCTATATTTTCCTTATTATTCGTCTAATTTCTTCTTGTTTTATCATTCCATCTGCAATGCTTGCCGTGATATATTCCAAGCTATACTTATAAGTTGAAGTATATGGCTTTATTCTAATTTCCTTTATTAGTTGATTTTCAAGATTAGCTTTTTTATCTTCCACAGTATCCGCAAATTCAATATTATCTTTTTGGACTTTCACATTTGTTTCTGATAACAGATGGTTTAAATATTTATCTTGGCTAGATGACATATCTGACGATAATATTACTTTGGTTATCTCTATTGTGGATGGCTCTTTAATCATTTTCAATATTTCCATTGCTCTTTGTACTTCATAAATATCATACGATGTTACAAAGTATATCTTTTTGATACTATCAAATTCAAATGAAGTTATAGTTTGAATATTATCAGAATCGATAAATACAAAATCATATTCAAATTTTTCTTTTCCGATATAATTTTCAATTTCTTCTATATGCATAAAGCCTAAAGCCACATCTATTCCTTGATATTCACTTATATATGTATAGTTATTGTTTTGACTAACCTTTGGAACAATATATCTAAATCTTTGCATTGATGTTGCATCTATTATTAAGACTCTATTATTTAGACTTGTTAAAACTTTTGCTATGTTTAATAATAAATCTTTTTTATCATAAGACCCTATAAAACCTATTCTCTCCAATGGTTAGTCCTTCCTTTATCATAATTTTATTTACCTGACATTGCATCTAAATATTGCTTTCTTTCTGTTTCTTGTGTTGATATTTCTGTAGATGTTCCTGCTTGTACAGAAGATGACTGAGTTGCAGAATCTACTGAGCTTAGTGCACCAGAAACACCGCCTCTATATGTACTAAATGTACTATTATATCTGCTAATCAAGGCATTTCTAGCTGTGGCTACAATATTTGGATCACTATCAATTAAACTAATTGTATCGTTTGATGGTACGTAAGTTGCTGTTGCCTTTGTTTGTAATCCTGGCTCTGTATATTTTGTGGCATAAAATTTACTTCCTGCTATTTTGTACGCGTCAACAGTTGCAGCACCCATGGTTAATATTTCATCTTCAGATACGTTTAATTGCATTGTTGATGTGGATGTTGCCACTCCCAATTCTGGTATTGTAACTTTTTTCTTTGATAATACTATATAATCTACGCCACTAGGAAGTCTTAATCTTACATCTATTGTATCTCCTGTTGTTAATTGAGATGGTAATATTACTACATTATATTCTTGCTCTCTTAAATCGTTAGTTACGACAGAATCTTCAGTATTTATCATTTCTTTTGTTAAAATGGTTTTAGCTGGTATATCTATTTTAGCAAGAACCTTTACTGCAGTTTGATTTCCATTACTGTCTGATACAGTTGTTAATGCTATGAAATCTGCTAATTTTAAAGCTCCTATTGGTGCAACTTCTCCATTTGCAAGACTTGAAACAACCATTGATGTTGTTATTTCATCTCCTGATTTGACCTCTTTGTTTAATATAGCTACTGTTTTTTGTGCGGCTATTCTTTCTTTTTCTTTACCATTCATATTGAATATTAACATTGTTAATACTGCTATTATGATTATTCCTATTAAACTAGATAATAATATTCCTTTTATAAATGATGAACGTGCTTTTTGTTCTAATGGATTTAAAGTTGCCATTTCATAATCCTCCTTATAATATAAAATTACTAGATATTATAATATAACATTTATTGGTTTTAATCAATAAATTATTATACAAATTTAAAAATTTAATATTTCTGTAATATTTGTAATATTTTTGTAATATAATTTCAAACAGATTTCTAACTTTCACAAGATTTTATTTAAGTGTATTTTGAGGACTATTCTTTTTTATTCTATAATATATTTTTATTATTAAAAGTACTAATAGACAGCCAAATAAAACTCCCGTTGTATCTAGTAATACATCCATAAAGCTTGGCCCTCTCCCTGGTGTGAGGCTCTGATGAAATTCATCTGTACATGCATATATAAAGCCTATTGTTCCAGAATATATTATTTTTTGCCCTTCTTTTATTTTATATGTACTTAATAATGCACAAGACCATATTCCAACACAAGTATAAACCGTAAAATGTGCGATTTTTCTTAATATTGGTTCACATTGTTTTATTACTTCTGGTTTTTTGCTATTTTCTATTGGTAATATATTTATAATGTTAGTCATAGCTTTTGTACTAACCCCACCCGAAATTTCAGAGTCTTGACTTGAAAATCTAAATATAGTAATAAAAGTTATTAGTAATAATATTGTAAATAATGTTCTTAAAATTATAGTTTTAGTTTTATTCATTTTACCCTCTTCTTAGTTTATTTTTTTCATTATATATGTTTTTGTATTATTTTACAACATATTTTTTGCTAAGATTATGTTAATTTGTTTAAAAACTCTTTATTTTTTGGCTAGTTTATGCTATAATTATTTTAGAGTTATAAATTTAGGAGGTTTTTTTATGTGGTTTTTTATTATATTATTAGCAATACTTATAGTTTTTGCTTTTATGAGCGTAAAAATAGTTAGACAATCTGAGGTATATATAATTGAAAGATTTGGTAAATTTCATAAGGTGGCTGATGCTGGTCTTACTATAATTGTTCCTTTTGCTGATCATGTTCGTAGTATAGTTAGCTTAAAGCAGCAAACTTTAGACATTGCACCACAAGAGGTTATTACTAAAGATAATGTTACAATTACAATTAATACTGTTGTTTTCTATAAGATTACAGACCCTGCTAAGGCAGTATATGAAATTCAAAGTTTAAAAAAAGGTATTGAATACCTTTCAGTTACAACAATGAGAGATTTAGTTGGTAAAATGGACTTGGATTCAACTTTTAGTTCAAGAGATACCATAAATGATAAGTTAAGAGCAATATTGGATGATGCAACTTCTAAATGGGGTTGTGATATTGACAGAGTTGAAGTTCAAGATATTACTCCTCCACCCGATATAAAAGATGCAATGGAAAAGCAAATGAATGCAGAAAGAAATAAAAGAGCTGCTATTTTGCAAGCAGAGGGTGAAAGGCAAGCCGCTGTTCTTAAAGCTCAAGGTGATAAAGAAGCTGCTATTCTTAAGGCTGATGCTGATAGAGAATCTAGAATTCGTAGAGCTGCCGGTGAAGCTGATGCAATAAGAAAAGTTGCTGAAGCTAAAGCAGATGAGGTAAAATTAGTATATGGTGCAATGATGAAAGCTGCTCCAGATCAGACTTTAGTTCAATTAAAATCATTAGAAACATTACAAGATGTTGCTAAAGGTGATGCAAATAAGGTTTTTATTCCCTTCGAAGCAACAAATTCTTTAGCAAGTTTAGGTGCAATGAAAGAAATTGTAAGTGACAAAAATTTAAACGAGAATAAAAAATAAACGTGTTCTTAAAAGATGTATTAGCAATTACTCTTACATTTTATAACACCTTGCTATGATAATATATTTATAGCAAGGTGTTATTTTAATTTTTAAATAAATTGTTATTTTATTTCTATTTAAAGAATCTACTTATTGTTTTTCGAATAATCTAAAATCCAATATTCTTTTCTTATCTTGTTCTTTCCTCTATTTTTTTAGCTCCCAGTGATTTTAGCTTTGATACTAAAGCTTGACTAACACCGAATTTTTCTGAATTTTCGGTAAAATACTGTCCCTGATAACTAACTCCTCCAATATCTATAAGACTTCTGTCTTTAAAATTGATCTTACTATATGTATTAGAAATTAGCCATTGTAATGTATTTGAATATTGCTTATATTGTGGTAGATTTTGATTTGCTACTATATCAGATAATCGTGTAGGCATAGTAAATGCTATCGTTTTGCTGTATGACGAATTTAGTACAGGATCATATTCTGTGTATGTATCCTCGTTTGTATCTCTTATTTGTGCGGTGTACATATATCTTCCTGAAGAATCTTTGAACTTTTTCATATTTCTCATAATAAGAATATTTCCAGTATTTGTATCAACTATATCATATCCTTCACCACCGTATATTCCTCTTGTCATTTTAACATATGGTTGATTTAATCTGGCATTTCTTTTTTCTTGTTCAAAACTTTCTCTTTCTTGTATTTGTTCATTTAATTTTAATTCTTCTAAGAATTTTGAATGTTGTTTTTCTTCTAATCTATGTTGTTCATTTATTGCATTTTGTCTAGCTCTTTCTTGCATTTGCTGTCTTAATTTTTTATTTTCCTCTTCAATTATGTTAGTTGTTCTAGCAGAAGGACCTTCATTATAATAAAACAGTTCATTATTTTCATTTGCTCTAATATCTCCTATGTACGTGTACTCGTTATTTCCTAATTCTCTATTGCTTCTTGTTTGGCAGTAATTTTTTATCAATTGATCTACTAGCATTTTGCAATTACTTGGTATTTCAAAAGATATTGGATTTGCATTGCTAAAAATTATTGTATCTCCATCTCTTCCAATTATCAGATTTCCTGTATATGTGTCTATCCCATTTTCGCTTCTTACGCATTTTAATCCAAAAGCTGTTGCAGTCATTTCGTCTGGTAGATTTACATATATCTCATTTGAATAATTTTCTTTTTTTGTTTCTTGCTTTTTATTTCCAAATCCGAATAATCCCATAATAAATTTATCCTTTCTTCATTTTTGACTTTTAGTATTTGATAATTTATTTTGTATGTGAGTTTACTTTAATAACTATATTTTATATTACACTATTATTCTTTTTTTATCAAGTATATATTTTATGTTTTAATTTTTTTCTTGAAAATTTGATTTATCTATATTTTCATCAGGTATAAAATACTGTGTATCAAGCATCTTATCCGGTAGGTACTGCTGTTCTACCCAGTGGTTTGGATAATCATGTGGATACTTGTATCCAACATGATAGCCCTCTTTTTCCATTCCTTCTGCTACGCAATTACGTATGTGCATAGGTATTGTTCCTGTATCTTTATTTTCAACATCTTCTAAAGCTGAATTTATTGCGTTATATGATGCATTCGATTTTTTAGAATTTGCATTGTATATTGCAGCTTCTGCCAAAATTATTCTTGCTTCTGGCATTCCAACTTTATTTACCGCTTCCATTGCAGAATTTGCAAGAACTAAAGCTTTAGGATTTGCAAGTCCCACATCTTCCGCAGCAGAAATAATAATTCTTCTTGCTAAAAACATTGGATCTTCTCCTGCATTTAATGCCCTTGCTAAATAAAACGTGGTTGCATCTGGGTCAGATCCTCGCATAGATTTTATAAAAGCACTAATATTGTCATAATGTGAATCTCCATTTTTATCGAATATTGCCTTTCTTGTTTGAACACATTCTTTTGCAACTTCGTTTGTTATATGAATATATCCGTCCTCTTCCATTGGGGTTGTTAAAACCGCTACTTCAAGATTGTTTAAAGCTGTTCTTACATCGCCATTTGAGCATTCTGCAAATTTTCTTAATATATCATCATCTATTTTTATTTTATAATCTTTAAGACCTTCTGGAGATTCCAAAGACCTCTTTAAAACTGTATATATATTTTCAATCGTTAATGGATGTAATTGAAATACCATACTTCTTGATATAAGTGCCTTATTTACTTCAAAATATGGATTTTCCGTTGTAGCACCTATTAAAATTACCGTTCCTTTTTCTACAAATGGGAGTAACGCATCTTGTTGAAGTTTATTAAATCTATGAATTTCATCTATAAATAAAATACATTTTCCAGTTGGATTTAGTAATGTATTTTGTGCTTCAGCTATTGCATTTTTTATGTCTCCAACTCCAGCTGTTACGGCATTTAATTTGCAAAATTTATACTTAGTTGTATTACTTATAACCTTTGCAAGTGAGGTCTTTCCACATCCAGGAGGACCCCACAAAATAATGCTAGATAATCTATCTGCTTTTATTGTTCTATATAATATTTTATTTTGTCCTAATATGTGCTCTTGTCCAACATATTCGTCCAACGTCTTTGGCATCATTCTATATGCTAGTGGCTGACTTGCATCCATTCTATTATCTCCTTTTTGCTATCTTCCAAGTAACTTTAATCCATGTTTTATAATATCTTCAACATCCAAATTGTCTGTGTCTATTTTGCTTAAGACTTTTTCTATATCTTTTCTATTGTATCCCAAAACAATAAGTGCATCTGTAGCATCTTGTGTTTTATCGTCTAAAGCTATTTTCTTTTCAATTTTGCTATCTTTTTCAACTGCTTCTTCTGATTTTATTTTATCTTTTAATTCTAATATTATCCTTTGGGCTGTTTTTAATCCTATTCCAGGCAATTTTTTTAAAGTAGTAACATCGTCAGTAATTACAGCTAAAGCAAATTTCGATGGTTCTATATTTGACAAAATACCTATTGCAGATTTAGCTCCAATTCCTCCAACTCCAAGTAATAATTCAAACATCACTAATTCTTCATTAGTTAAAAATCCGAATAAGCTTACATCATCTTCTCTGACTCTTAAATAAGTGAATACTTTAATTTCTTTTTCTATTTCTAAATTTTGAATTGAACTTTCAGTCATAAATATTTTGTACCCAATTCCATTTACATCAATTACAATATATTCCTTTGATTTTATGTCGATTTTTCCTTTAATATATGCTATCATATTTTCTCCTTTTCTTGTATTTAATATATAATAATTTTTATAAAAATACAAGTTTATTGCTAAATAATGATAGTATAAATTTTTTGTAGGACATCTTTTTATAAAATCCTGAAAGTGTTTTT
>CAZDPV010000009.1:0-43301 GCA_964507565.1 uncultured Clostridium sp. | reverse complement strand
TTTTTGATTTATTTTTATTGTTGTCTAAACCATTTATAAAAATTGTAATACATGCAAAAGTTATTTGGTATAAATTCTCCACCAACATTTGCATTAAGTATTAGTGTACCTTTGTTTCTGTATAATCCAATATACGGTACTTCTTCATCTACAGTTTTCTGAATTTCTTCGAAGTTGTCAAGTGATTTTATTTTTGAAATTATATTCTCATTATTATAATTTGCAATATTTCCACTTCCATAAAAATAAGATAAGTCCGGATTTATTGAATTAGTAATTCCTGTTAGAATTATTTGATAATCTTTTGAATTAAGGTATTCATAATATTTTTCATTTGATACTTTTACAATATTTATGTTAATTCCTATATCACTTAGTTGGTCTTTTATTTCATTTGCAACATTTACTCTTTCTTCATTATCTTTTGATACTACAAGAGAAAGGTTTAATTTTTTTACATATCCGTTTATGTTTTTTTGCCATTTATTACTTGCAAATACCCATCCCCCATCTTCAAGTGTCTTTTTTGCTGTTTCACTATTATATTTTATTATATTTTTATCATTATATAAATAGTTTCCATAATCAAGTGGAGAATTAGCAACTATCTTTGAATTATTAAATATTGTTGAAACAATATTTTGCTTATTTATGGCATAGTTTATAGCTTTTCTAACCGATGCATCAGATAAAATTATATCATTACAGTTAAAGCTTAAATATTCATATTCTCTTCCAGTGTATTCTTTTTTATTATATCCCATTGTTCCTACATAATCGCTATAGTTTGGCATCATCGTATTTATTATATCTATATTTCCAAGTTTAAAACTATTAAACATTTCTCCTATTGATACATATTTATGTATTGTAATAGATTGGGTTTTGGGAGTGTTACTTTTGATGTCTCTCCACCTATCATTTCTGATTAGAAATACATTATCATCATTTATACTTGCTATTTTGTAAACTCCTGTTCCTATTGGAATTTTATTTGAGTTTATAAAATCTTCGTTCATGTAATATGAACTAGATAATAATGGGAAAGTTAAATTATACTCAAAAAAAGGTACCTCTTGCGATAGATTTATTATTGCTATTTCTGAATCTGTAGCATCTACACTTTGTATGAATTTTACATTGTCAGAATATATTGAATTTATTTCTTTTAGCTTATAGATAGTGAACTGTACATCCTTAGAAATTACACTTGTCCCATCTTGCCATTTGTTTGAGGTATCAACTTTTATTTCATACGATGTGTCTGTTTTTTTAGTACATGATTTTGCTAAACACATTTCTGTGTGAAAGTTACTTGTTATGTTTATGAGTGGTTCAAATATAAGTTTATCTAAGTTGACAATTTCTTTGTTTTTTGTTAGCAATGGATTCATTGTATCATAATTGGATATACCCATTTTCATGTTTTCAACTACTGAAATGTTTTCAGATGTTGATTGAATATTGTTTTCAGATTCAGCAGATTCAGTATTTTTTTTGTTTTTACTATAATATAAAATATATACTGCTCCAATAATTAATCCAATTATAAAAATTATAAAAATGTATTTGAATATATTATTATTTGATTTCATCTTAGTAATACCCTTGCATAATCTATTTAGGTTTTTACATGGATTTACCTATAAACCCTTATAATAGTGATAACTATCATTATAATATACTAACTCTTTAACTTTTGCAAGTATTTATGAAAGCAAAAGTTTTATTTATTAAAATGGCATGGATAAATATTTTGTCAGCTTCACAAAATATCTATTCATGCCCCCTAAAAATTTATTTTTAATCAATTATCTATCTTGATTCTACTATCAATCTAATTCCTGTTCTGTCTTCTCCTTCTATTTGAACTTCTGCAAATGCTGGTATGCATACTAGATCTACACCTGTTGGTGCTACAAATCCTCTTGCTATTGCAACTGCTTTTACAGCTTGATTTAGTGCTCCTGCTCCAATTGCTTGCATTTCTGCTTTGTGTGTTTCTTTTACCATTCCGGCAATAGCTCCTGCTACTGAATTTGGATTTGATTTAGATGAGATTTTTAAAACTTCCATTACTTCCTCCTATATTATTTTAAATTTGTAATTACAAATATATTTATAATACATTAGAAGCAAAAAGTCCATAGTTTTCAGTGATTTTATTGACTTTTTCGTTGACTTTTTTTGACATTATATGACATTTTCTACACGTTTATTCTATATACTTTTGTTGTTTTACAAGTTTCGTCATTTATTTCAAAAACTACCCCGTTTAATTTGCATTCTCCAGCTCCTAATTTGTATCTTTCTGGAAGTGATGTTACAAATCTTTTAAGTGATACTTCTACATCCATTCCGATAACTGATTTAATAGGTCCTGTCATTCCAATGTCTGTTATATATCCTGTTCCTCTAGGCAAAATTTGCTCATCTGCTGTTTGAACATGAGTATGTGTTCCAAATATTGCTGTTATTTTTCCATCTAAGTAATATGCCATAGCTATTTTTTCTGCCGTAGCCTCTGCGTGAAAGTCCATTACCTTAATATCTGCATTTATATTTTTAATAATTTCATCTGCAGATGTAAATGGATTGTCCGATTGTATACCCATGTCTGTTCTTCCAATCATGTTAATAACAGCTATTCTTTTCTTATTTTTTTCTACTATTGTGTATCCTTTTCCAGGAACACCTTTAGAATAGTTTGCTGGTCTTATTATTTTTGAATTATCTATAAATGAGAATATATCTTTTTTACCCCATGTATGATTCCCCATAGTAATTACATCTATATTTAGTTTGCATAAGTCATTGAAATTTTTGGTTGTAATCCCCATTCCTCCTGCAACATTTTCTGCATTTACTATTGTAAAATCAATGTTTTCAGCTTCTTGTAAGTTTGATAAAGATTTTTGTAATTTAGCCAGTCCATTTTCTCCTACTAAATCTCCTACCGCTAGTATTTTCAATTTTTTCCTCCTTATTGTCTTTTTATTTGGTTATTTTTCTTTCATAAATTTGCTTAAGAATTTTCCAAGTATTGATATTATCTCTGTTGAATTTCTTCTGGCAAATCCTTTTCCCAATGCTTTTCCGCCTATTGTAATTGAAGCTACAAATGCGCTTATAATAAATTGAATATCAAATGACATTCCAAGTCTTGATGTTATTTTCAATGCAATTCCTGCACTTATTGCCCCACTTAATACACCACAAATATCTCCTATAACATCTGCACATATATTTGATACTTGACTGGCATTTTTTATTAGTTTAATTGATGTTCTAGCTCCTTTAACTTTTTTCGTAGCTTTTGCATGGAATTCGTCCTCATTTGCAACAGTAACCGCTACACCTATTATATCAAAAATTATTCCTACTAATATTACAAATAATAGAACTAATATTGCCGGAATGATTGATAAATTTTGTACTGCACTATTTGAAATAAAAGAAAATATTATAGATAATACAAATGCAAGTATTGATACCGTTATGAACCATTTTATTTCACTTTTATCTTTATTAGTTTTCATTTTCGTTCCTTTCATATTTATATAATAACATTTTATTTAGTTTATATCAAGTTTTGTTTGTTAATATATTAAAAACATATCTTGTATCTTTATAAAAATATTATAAGCTCAAATCTGCATTAAAAAGATTTGAGCTTTATAACTTTTTTATATTTAATTTATTTCATTAAATCTAATCGTTGGTAAATCTCTACGTAAATTTTACGGTTTAGGTCTAGTCGAATTTCTCTACTTTATACTAACCATTACTGTTTAGCTGTTTCCATTTAATAAAGCATCCAATAATTTTGGCCACCAGATTGCCACTTAAATCCGTATCTTAATCCATAGAACTTTTCACATATTAGTAAACAGTCTAGAAGTTTTCCTTGAAATACTACGTTTATTATTAGTCTTTTTTGCAACAGTGATTTCATAACAAATGGTAAAAATATTTGGCCAAACATTTTTACTTTTTAAGTTAATCCCAAGACTATCACTCAAGACAGGTATGACTTATAAAAGATAAATTATAAGTAACATTTACAAAAATAGGAAACTTTGTTTATATATGCCATTATATATGGTCCTATTTTCTTATTTCATAACCCACACAAACTTGGCGGCTCGCGCGCAATTATAAAATTCTATGTCAAACCTTTTAGTGGATTTTTAGCCCCACCCTCATAATAAGCAATATTACTAGAATACTGCACCAACAATAGATATTATAGCATAATTTTATGCTTTTGGCAATAGTTTATTACCAAAATTACGTAAAAAAACTATACTTAGTTTTTAATCTAAGTATAGTTTTTTATTATTTTGCGTAATCAATTACCCTTTTTTCTCTAATTATATTTATTTTTATTTGTCCTGGATAATCCATTTCTTCTTCAACTCTTTCAGCAATTTTTCTTGCTATTAATGTCATTTGATCGTCTGATACTTGTTCTGGCTTTACTATTATTCTAATTTCTCTTCCAGCTTGTATAGCATAAGATTTTTCAACTCCTTCAAATGAATCTGCTATAGATTCTAGTTGTTCTAGTCTTTTAATATATGCTTCTAATGTTTCACGTCTTGCTCCTGGTCTTGATGCTGAAATTGCATCTGCTGCTTGAATTAAGTATGCTTCTGCAGTTTGTGGCTCAACATCTCCATGATGTGCTTGTACAGCATTTATTACTTTGGCGTCTTCTTTATATTTCTTTAATATGTCCACACCAATTTCAACATGTGTACCTTCCATATCGTGGTCTAATGCCTTACCTATATCATGTAAAAGACCTGCTCTTCCAGCTAGTTTTGTATCTAGTCCAAGTTCATCTGCCATTATTCTAGCTAAATGAGAAACCTCTATTGAGTGCATAAGTACGTTTTGTCCATAACTTGTTCTGTATTTTAGTTTACCTAATAAATTGATTATATCTGGATGAAGATTTATGACTCCTGTTTCCATTGCTGCTCTTTCGCCTTCTTGTTTAATTATTTTTGCAACTTCTTCTTTTGCCTTTTCAACCATTTCCTCAATCTTAGCTGGATGAATTCTTCCATCTTCAAGTAATTTTTCAAGAGCTATTCTTGCTACTTCTCTTCTTAATGGATCAAATCCAGAGATTACAACTGCTTCCGGAGTATCGTCAATTATAAAGTCAACACCCGTTAGTGTTTCTAATGCTTTGATATTTCTACCTTCTCTACCAATTATTCTACCTTTCATATCATCATTTGGAAGTGAAACAATTGATACAGTTGATTCTGCAGTATGATCTGCTGCACATTTTTGTATTGCATAAGTTATAACGTTCTTGGCTGTATCTTCAGATTTTTCTTTAATTTGATCTTCCATTGTCTTTATTCTTTCAGCCTTCTCTGTAGTTAATGTTTCATCAACTTTTGCTAATAATTGTTTTTTAGCATCTTCTGTTGATAGTCTTGCAATTTTTTCCAATTCATCCAATTCTGAATCTTTTAATTTTTGTACTTCTAATTTAGTGCTTTCAATATCTTCTTCTCTTCTGTCTAATTGCTTTTCGCGTTGTTCTGCACTATAAATTTTCTTTTCTAGGTTTTCTTCTTTTTGAATTAACCTTTTTTCTTGTTGTTGAACATCACTTCTTCTTTCTCTAATCTCTTCTTCTAATTCATTTCTACTGTTTATAATTTCCTCTTTTGCTTTTACAATTTCTTCTTTTTTCGCATTTTCTGCTTCTTTATTAGCGTTCTCTAAAATTCTATGTGCTTCCTTTTCTGCACTTTCAATTTTTGATTCAGCTGTTTTCTTTCTAACTGTATATCCTACGAATAAAAAAATTAACGCTGAGACTAGAAAAATAGTGATATAAATTACTATTTGCATAATCAATACACCTCTTTCTATTTAATTTTCAATGTACAAATATATATAATTTAAATTTTTATAAATATTCTACATTTATATTGTATTCTTAAATACATAATCTGTCAAGTAGGCATTGATAAAAAATTTAAAAAGCTAAGGCAATTCCTAGCTACTGAAAAAGTAGTCTCAGCAATGTCTTAACTTTTTTGTATTTTTATGCTCTTGGATGAGCTTTTTTATATATATTTTTTAGTTCCGGTGCTTGAAATTGTGAATATACTTGTGTAGATGAAATATCTGAATGTCCCAGCATTGCTTGTATTGACTTTAAGTCTGCTCCATTTTGTAATAAGTGAGTCGCGAATGAATGTCTTAATACATGTGGTGTTATATCTTTTTCAATATGTGCTTGTTCTTTATAATATTTAACAATTTTCCAGAATCCTTGTCTAGTTAATCTCGAACCATTCATGTTTACAAATAAAGCCTTATTATTTTCGTTCTTTATAAGTATAGGTCTTGCCTGCTCAACATATTCTTTCAGTGCTTTTTCTGCAAGAGACCCTAATGGAATTTCTCTAGTTTTTCTTCCATTAGTACATGTAACGATGTTATCTTCAAAGTTTACATCGTTTATGTCTAAGTCTATTATTTCAGTTACCTTCATACCTGTTGCGTATGCAAATTCAAGCATTGCTTTGTCTCTGGTTCCCTTTAAATCAACATCTTTTGGTTGGTCTAATAATAGTTCTACTTCTTCTGAAGTTAAAACACTTGGTACTCTTTTTTCAATCTTAGGTGATTGCATTCTTAATGTTGGATCATCCTTTACTTTTTTTACTCTTAATAAAAATTGATAGAAAGACCTTATAGTTGCTAAATTTCTAGAAATTGTAGAAGTTTTCTTTCCAACTTTTTTTAGTTCTTCCATATAGTCTTGAATATCGTCTTCAGTTACTTTTAAATAATTTGATTTGCTACCGTTAAGATATTTTTCATATTGCAAGATATCTCTCCTATATGATTGAAGAGTGTTCTCTGACAATTTTTTATCGTTTTGTAAAAATTCTAAAAAAAGTTTTATTTGCTTATCCATTTTTAGTTCCCCTACCCCTTAAAATTTTGTTATTTACATAAACTTATTATGTTATATCAAATTATGTCAAAAAAGTAAATAGATTTTATGATTTTTGTACTTATATTTATAAATATTTTAGAATGCATAAAAATAAGTTAGTATTTAGATATGTTTCTATAAATGCAACCATAATTAAAACTACTAAAGTAATTACTGCTTTGATTATGTAACTGACTAATTGCCTTTTTAAGTCACTTCTCTCGTCATTGTTTATTATCATTTTATATATTTTAAGACTCGATACTGATAAAAAGAAAATCGCTGGTATTAGTATTATTTTGCTCATTAGCATAAGCGTTAAACTGCATAAGAATCCTTTTCCTGACCCTAATGCAATTATTATTGATGATATCGTATAACCCATGCAAAATCCTTTGTATCCTATAATTGCGTATACTCCTATAGCGCCAAAAATTGACAAACTTAGAAATGCAATTATACACACAAGTTTAATATTATCTTTAATTGTATTTGCAAGTAATGTTCCGTAGTCTATTTTGCTTCCATTTTTTAAGTCACTTGTAAAACTGTTGATATATGTTGATGCTTCTTGTTTTTGATTTTCATTTGCATTATTTATTGAAATTACTCCAACAATAATACCTATCATTAAAATCAAAAAAAGTATTAAATAATCTTTAAAGTTTTCTTTTATATGCTTTTCTATTGTATCTCTCATTTATATTCCTCCTGATACATAATATCTATTCTATAATCAGAAGGATTAGAACTTGTTTATTTTTTACTTTCAACTTTTCCATATACCCCACCACCTCCGGCGTGGATATTCATATTTCCTTTTCTAGCATTGTCAATTATTTCTGCTAGTTTAATTCCTACTACAGATTCCAAGTCATCTTTAGAAACTTTATTTAGTATTGTCATCTCACTGCCAAATGTTCCTAAAAGTTTTTCAATTGCCTTATTTCCTACTCCAGGCATAAATTGAAGCGGTATTTGATAATGATAAGGTGCTCTAAATTCTGGGCTTTTTGAATCTTGATCTTTTATTATTTCTATTCTATCATAAACCCCCATTGTAATATTGCTTCCCCCGCATTTATTACATTTTAGTGCAGGTGGTGGAGTTTCTGCTATTGGCTCATTACAGTCTTCACAGAAGCTACGATTATATTTTCCAAGCTTCGGATCTAATCCAAAATTGCAAATAATCTTTCTTCCATCTTCTTCTTTTATCGCTTTAAATATTTCTTTAAAACTAATGTCTTTTACTTCTAGTTTATTATATTCTCTTGCAATTTTTGGTAATGAGTGTGCATCTGAGTTTGTTATAAATCTTTTGTCTTTAAGCTCAGATATCTCATCTGCTATGTACGTATCAGCACTTAATCCAAGTTCTATTGCGAAAATTTTATTGTATTTTTCCTTAAAAATTCTTTCTAACCTTTGTGTACAATTTCCGTAATAGCTTTTAAATGGCGTAAATGCGTGTGCTGGAATTAGCACTCCATTATATTTTTCTACTATATCAATTAGTTCATATCCAGAAACATCTGACCTTTGTGTGCTTAGTGTTATGTTATGAATATGCTTAGACATTTCATTTGAAAATGATTTCATATCTTTTAATGTTGGAAAGTAGCATAGATTATGTGCACTTCCTGTCTTTCCATTTTCCGTTTTTTCTGATGTTTCAACTTCACTTCCTAGAATTATACAGACTTTATCTTTATATATTATTCCACCGTCTTTAAGTTCGTAGGCTTCTCCTCTTTTTAGAAAATTTTCAATGTCTTCTATAACATAAGGTGAGGCACAGTCTATTATTCCTACTACATCAATACCTTTTCTTTCATAACATTCTTTTGCTATATTGGCAAAATTCAATGACCTTGCTCCAGTTATCTTAACAGGCTTTCCATTTTCGCTTCTTCCTATATGTACGTGCAAATCTGCAAATATTTCGTTCATTTTTTAGTCCTTTCTAGTGTTGTAACCATTTGTATATTTATTATCTTTGATCTATGTATGGAGTGTCTTCTACTCTGCTGAAATTATTTTTCTCTTCAAGAATCGGTCTTGTTGCTTTTTCCGCATCATCTTTTACATCTTTAGCTATTGATTTAGCATCTATTATATTTTTAGGTGTATACATATCTTTTTCTTTTTGCTTTTGTAAGTACACTGCTTTTGTATAATCTTCACTCATTTGTTTAGCATAACTTATTGCTACTAGTGTATCATTTTCATTTATCTCATTGAATGTTTGTTGCATTTTTACAAGTATATTTTCTTTCATAAATTTTCCCTCTTCTCTACTATATATTATTAGATTCTATTTTTTCCATTTGCACTATGAACTCTATAAACTGCTTTATTAGCTTGTTATTCTTATCTTTTAAGTTTCTATACTGTAATAATACTAAAGCTTCATCTGGTTTAAATCCAATTCTTTCTGGTCTATCTAAAAGCATAGCTCCAAACTGATCTGAAAGTTCTAGTATATCACTTTCAACCGGTCTATTCTCTTTTATCGTGTATCTATTTACGCCTTCACAAATTTTACAAAAATCATCATCAAATCCAAGATCAGAGAGATATTGTGCTCCTCTTTGTGCATAATTTTTTATTTCATCTAAATTTGTAGAGTTTACAACTTTCATACAATCACATAAGAGTCTTGCGGTTATTACTAGATTAGAGTCAATTTTAAAATTTGGATATTTGTCTTTCAAATAGTCTAGGAATAGTTTTGTAATAAGTGTCTTAAAGATTACAGAATTATCATAATAGATTCCTGTTCTCTTTTTTAGATAATACATTATTTCAAGCTTTTTACCCCAGTCCTTTTCAGCTAGTATATAATCTGCGAAAGTTTCTTCTCCCATAATTTTATTGTATGACATTTAGAATGTCATACACTCCTTTCTCATCTTTTGTCCTCATTATATTCTATATTTTATCAACTTTCAATAATGTTGCTAAAATTTAATATTATTGTAACATTGCTGTAATATTTACAAATTATTTTATGATGTTTATTTGTAAATCATTTATATAATTATTAACCCTTTAGTATAATCTAAACCTGATTGTGAATATTTTTTATATGCAAGTGTATATATATCCGTCGCATTCTTATCAATTTCTAGCATTCTAGCATACTTTTTATTAAAATTATTTTTTTCAAATTTTTTTACCGATGTAATTACTTTAGCTTTCGATGAAATTTCTGATAATAATTTTTTTCCATTTTCACTACATCCTAAAACTCTCACATACGGTGTAGTTTTTTTTGACATTTCTATATCAGATTTGTTTATTCCTAGTAACGCATATAATAGTATTCTTTGTATTCTAGTTTGAGTATATCTTTTTGATTTAATCATATTTATGAGTTCTATAATATTATTTGTTTTGCAGGAAGCTTGCTTTATAGCATTTTCTAGTCCCTCTGAAACTTCTGGTAAATTTGATAATTCTTTTAAATTCATGTTTCTTAATTTATACATTATTTCATGAGAATATGAAGATATATCAAGTGTATATGTTCCATTTTTTAGATTTTCTATTAGTATATTGAAACTGCTACTTGGAACTACTCTTGAAATATCTTCTAGTTGGTTTCTAATTAAAAGACTTCTAATTCCCGTGCTACTAGCATATTCATCTATTATTTTTTTGCTATTATAAAATACTTTTTCTCTTCTAATTCCGATTGGTATTATCTTACTTTTTTGCTTTCTTATTGCTTTTAAATATTCAATGGCAAGAATATTATTTGAACCACTTAAAACGTTTTCATATTTATTATCATCCAGATATCTAACGATTGCATTTTGCCTTGCTTTAGGGTATGATATTCCTTCATTTAGCTGATTCTTTAATATCATTTTGTATTTTATTGGTTCTTGACATAATAGTTGTGAAATATTATTTAATGTTTGAATATCTTTTTCTTCCATGCCAAACGAAATATGAGTAATAATTCCAATTTCATTTAATATTTTAATTGCTCCACTTGCAAAGTTTTCAGCACTGGAGATACTATAAAGTGTTGGTAACTCTATAACTAAATCAACTCCTGAATTTATAGCCATTTTAGTTTTCTCCCATTTGTTTACTATTGATGTATTTCCTCTTTGCATAAAATTACCTGTCATTACAGCAACAACATAGTCTGCTCCTGCCTGCTCTTTTGCATTTTGAATATGATACAGATGTCCATTGTGAAGTGGATTGTATTCAGCCACAATTCCTAATACTTTAGTCAAAAAAATATACCCCCCTTGATAAGTTTTAATATAATTGATATAATATCATAAATTATATTATTTTTCAATCAATTTAGGAGGTTATTATGGAAAAAATTACAATATACACAGATGGTGCCTGTTCTGGTAACCCTGGTCCTGGTGGATGGGCTTCTGTTTTAATATATAATGATTCTGAGAAGGAGATTTCTGGTGGGCAAAAAGATACTACTAATAATATTATGGAAATAACTGCTGTGTTAGAGGCATTAAAAGCATTAAAATTTCCATGTGAAGTTGATTTATATAGTGATAGTGCTTATGTTGTTAATTGCTTTTTGCAAGGTTGGATTTATAATTGGATAAAAAATAACTGGCATACCGCTTCTGGTGATATGGTTAAGAATAAAGAACTTTGGCAAGAATTATATTCTCTTACCAAGGTTCATAAAGTTAATTTTAATAAAGTAAAGGGCCATGCAGACAATAAGTATAATAACCGTTGTGATGAACTTGCTAGAGACGCAATTAAAAATCTATAATTTTATGATTTAATTTCTCTTTTTTATTTTCTTAATACAAATAGTAATATTGCTATTTGTATAATTATTATAATTGGAAATCCGAATTTAAAATACCTCTTCTTTGTCTTGTGGTGAAATACATACATTCCTATTGTGCCACCTATGCTTCCACCTGCTATTGCAAAGCCAAATAAGGCTTTTTCACTTATTCTCCATTGATTTATTTTAGCTTCATGCTTATCATACCACATCATCAAAAATGATATAATATTTATTGCTATTAAATATATTGTAATATTTTTTAATGTAAATATTTGTTCTAAAAAATTAAATTCCATTTATATTTTACCTCTTATTTTATACATTATGTATATCTATCTGTGTATAAGGAATTGATATTTTTTCATTATCAAATTCATTTTTAATAATTTCTAATGCTTTTCTATTTATGGTTGGTCTGTATTCGGGCATACAATAAATTCTTATTTTATAATTTACATTTGATGGAGCAAATTCATTTAATCCAAGAAATTCACAAGATTCTACGTTTTCTACCTTTTTTATTTTTTCAGAAATATTATTTATAATGCTTCTCATATATGTTGCATCTCTTTCATAAGGTGCTGGAATATTTATATCTAACCATTTTGAGACATTTATTATTTTATCAATATATCTATTGGTAATGAATACTTCATCATCTGTATTTATATCTCTTATTTTCGTTACTTTCATATTAAATGATTCCACTTTTCCAACTATATCATTATATTTTATTACATCTCCTACCTGAAAAAAGTGTTCTGCTACAATATTTTTTCCCATAATTATATCTTTTAAAGCATCTTGAAGTGCAAGTCCAACAACTATTCCAACAATTCCAAGTCCAGCAACTAAAGATGATACATTTATTCCATTTATGTCTAAAATTATTAGTAATGTTCCTATGAAAATAATATATTTAATTATACTATTAAATGCTAAAATATATGTTTTACTCTTTTTTTGATTTTTAAATACTTTTGCGTTTTCATCTATTGCTCTATTTATTACTTTTTTAATTATAATATTTAGTAATATATATAACATAATTGCAATTACAATTACAATTAATGTTTTTACTACATTGTTTTTTATTATTTCTTCCATATTAACATCCTCTCTTTTATTTCTATTATTAGTATACATTTGCCTTAGTATTGCTTAAAATACTTTACATCTTTTTAAAAATTGGTCAGTTTTTAATGTAAACTGACCAAATAAATTACTCAAAATTCTTATATGCATTACTACATACAATCATACTATGGAGCCTACAACGGGAATCGAACCCGTGACCTCAGCCTTACCAAGGCTGCACTCTACCGACTGAGCTATATAGGCAAATATATTACCATTTAATGTTTTTTACTAATTAAACGGCATTTGCTTGTTTTATAATAATTGCATTTAGTTTTAGCTGAGATTTTCTATATTTTTAGCTGTTTTTTTACGAATTCTTTGTATTGCATTGTCAACAGATTTTACCGGAGAATTTAAGCCTTGTGCTATTTGTGTATAGGTTTGTCCTTCCATATATCTATTTAATACTTCCTTTTCAAAGTCACTTAATGATTTGTCTATCGCTTGTTCAACTGATTTGTAATACTCGTTTTTTGTTATTGTATCTAATGGATCTTCTACTAAATTTGAATTTAGTACATCTATAAGTTGTCCCTCATCTTCTCCATCATCGTTTTCATAATTAGAATTGTTTAATGATATATACGAATTAAGTGGTATATGCTTTTGTCTATTAGAACCTTTTATTGCTGTAATAATTTGCCTCTCTATACATAGATTTGCAAAATTTCTAAATGAATTTTGTTTTTCAGGATTAAAGCTTTTAACTGATTTAAATAAACCAATAAGTCCTTCTTGCATAATATCTTCTTTTTCTGCACCAGTTATATAATACTTGCTAACTTTCATATTAACAGTTTCTCTATAACGCTCAATTAAAAAATCTAATGCAGATTTATCTTCTTTTTTAATGAGCTTGATTAAATCTTCATCTGTCATTTTTTCATAGTTTATTCCTTTAGAAAAGAAAACATTGTTGTTTAACATTTTTAGTACTTACTCCTCTACTCTATTTAAGCTTTTACTGTATTATATTGATAAAAAGCCCTATTGTCAAGATTTTATTGATATTTTTTTTATAATATATTATAATGTTAAAGGATTGTTTTAAATTCAGGGTTTATTCGGTCTAAAAAAGGAGGATTCTTTATGGCTTTTGATGGTATTACTCTTAATTCAGTTATGTATGAGCTTAACACTCTAGTTGGTGGAAAAGTAAATCATGTTTTCCAACCTAGCACAAATAATTTAATAATTTCAATTTACAATGGAAAAATGTATGCCTTAAATATAGATACTACCGCTAATAACTATAGAATTCATTTAACAACTCATGAAAGACAAAATCCCATAAATGCTTTTAATTTTTGTATGTTACTTAGAAAGTATTTAATTGGAAGTAAAATAAAAAAGATTTACATGAATGGACTTGAAAGAATTTGTTATATTGATTTTGAATGTTTCAATGAAATGAATGATTTGGTTGTACGAACCCTAGTTATAGAACTGATGGGGAAATATAGTAATGTAATTTTGCTAAATCAGAATTTGCATATTATTGATGCATTAAAAAAGTTTGATAACAATTTTGATGCTGTTAATTCAGATTTAGACGTCAGAAATATAATGCCAGGTAGAAAATATATTGAGCCTAGCTCTTATAAAAATGATTTTACTAGGATAACTTTAGATGATTTTATAAATTTAGTTAGTACTTCAGAATATAAAACTTTAGATTCTGCTATTCCAAATTTATTTGTTGGAATTAGTAAATTGTTTATACAGTCTTGTATAGACACATTAACGGTTTCTAATACCATTTCTAATAGTAGTTTAAAAGAAATATATTATTATATGAAATCTATTATATTTCATAATTCTGTTGATTCCATTATTAAGTGCATTGCTTTTAAGGATAATTATTCTGTGAAATTGTGTAAATTCTGTGTTTCTAAAGAGGAACCTGATAAAGATTTGTCACAATTAGCTTCTTTAAGAATCAATTTTTTTATAGATGATTTTTATTATTCAAAGATTGAAAACGAAGAATTTACCTCTTATAGAAATGGTTTATTGAAAATACTAAGTGGTACTTTAGATAAGCTTACTAAAAAATTAAATAATATAAATGAAAAAATAATATCGTGTAATGATATGGAAAAATATAAGTTATATGGCGAATTGTTGATTTCAAATATTTATAAATTTGCTGATTTAAATATGAATAGTCCTATAACAGAAGTTGTTTTAGAAAACTATTATGATAATAATAATTTAATACATATTCCAATAGATCAAAATAAGTCTATTTCTAAAAATGCAGATAAATATTTTAAAAAATATAATAAATTAAAGAATACATTAGAAGTTACAAAAGTTCAAAAAGATGAAACTACTAAAGAATTGAGTTACCTAGAATCTTTAGTTTATGAACTTGATAATTGCCATAATGTTTCAGAAATTGATGAAATTTATAGTGAAATATCCGAAAACATTTTATTTAATGATATTTCAAAAAAGAGATTTGAAAAAAAATCCAATTTTACTAAAAAGAAAAAAGGAAAAATCGTTGATGAAATGCTTTTAAATTACATTAAACTAAAAGTTGATGGTTTTGATGTTTTTATAGGTAAAAATAATAAGCAAAATGATTATTTGTCTATGAAAATTGCAAATGATAATGATTATTGGTTTCACGCTAAAGATATACATGGAAGTCATTTAATTCTGAGATGTAATGGAGAAATGCCTAAAATTTCTACAATTACTAAATGTGCACAATTATGTGCTTATTTTAGTAAAGCAAAATTTTCGTCTCACGTACCTGTAGATTATACTCTCGCAAAATATGTAAAAAAGCCTCATGGTTCTGTTCCCGGATATGTAATTTATACAAATAATAAAACAATATATGTTGACCCAATTAGTAAAGTAACAAGCTAATTTAGCTTGTTACTTCTTCTTTTGGATTTATTATTGAGTCTATGTCTGGATCTTTTTTTATTTCATCTGTCAAGTACATTTTAGCATCTACCTTTTGCTTTAGTGCTGCAAGTGCGATGTCTTTATCTCCTCTTAGTCTTTTACTTGCATATTTGAGTATTACCCATTTATTGCTTACTGCTGTAAGTACTAATTCCTTATCATCTCTAAGTTCCTTTGAAGCATAGTAAAGAATTTGTCCGTCTACTTTAGCACATTTTAGCATTAGTTCTTTGTCCTCATGTAATCTTTCACTAGCGTACGCTAATACCCATGTTGCCTTGTCTTTTATTGCCTGAAGCATGAAGTCTTTATTATCTGAATTTACTTCAGCATCTTCTATTTTATACTCTTTTTCCTCTTCTTCATTAACTTCTGGTTCCATACTTAAACTGTCCCTCCATTTCCTTCTTGTCTATATTCAATATCCTGCATATATGGGAACATTTCTTTTATTGCCTTAAAAGTAATCATTGCTCTAGCTTGTCCTGGATTTTTGGACTTTTGTTCAACTAATTCTTGCATATAACAATTTTCATTAACTTTGTATAATACATATCTATTTCTGACATAGTCAAATAGAATTTTGTATCCATTATCTAGGTCTTTTTTAAAATGGTTAAAGGTGTATTTTCCTTCCATACTTATTCCTTTCTTACTTTATCATATCTTCAAATTCTTGTTCTGATATTACTTTTATTCCAAGTTTTTGTGCTTTTGTTAGTTTACTTCCTGCATCATCCCCAGCTAGAACATAAGTAGTCTTTTTTGATACACTTTCTGATGTTTTTCCACCTAAGTTTTCTATTATCTCGCTTGCTTGTTCTCTTGAATATTTACTTAATGAACCCGTTAATACGAATGTTTTGCCCTCAAATCTTATGTCTTTGCTTTCTTCTTTTAATGACTTTGTATTTATTCCTGCGTCTTTTAATCTTCGTATTAAATCTATTGTTTGTTCTTCTCTAAAGAAAGAATAAATGCTTTTTGCTATTACTTCTCCTATATCGTTTTTAGAATTTAAATCTTCAATTGTTGCATCCATTAAGTTGTCTAGAGTTTGATATTTTTTTGTCAATACTTTTGCAAGTTTCTTTCCGACATGTCTAATTCCAAATGCTGTTATTAAATTTGACAAGTCTCTATTTTTACTATCGGTAATTGCATCTATCAGGTTTTTAGCAAATTTCTTTCCATTCTTTTTTAAAGATTCAACATCTTCTAATTTCAAATCATATATATCTGCTATATTTTTAATTAGTCCTTTTTCTAATAAAGTTTCAACTATTTTGTAACCTAGTCCTTCAATATCCATTCCCTCATCTGACGCAAAATGAACGACATTTCTCAATGCTTTTGCAGGACATTCAATTCCTGTACATCTTGTTGCTGATTCGCCATCTTCTCTTATAGCAGGTGAACCACACACTGGACATACTGTTGGCATTTTGAATATTCCTTCTGTTCCATTTCTCTTACTTTTTAGAACATCCACTACTTCAGGAATAACATCTCCTTGTTTTTGTATAACAACATGGTCTCCTATCATTAAACCTTTTTCTTTAACGAAATCTTCATTATGAAGTGTGGTTTTAGATATTGTAGATCCTGCAACTTTAACGGGCTCTAGTATTGCCATTGGAGTAATAGCTCCAGTTCTACCAACTTGGCAAATAATATCTTTTAAAATTGTTTCTTTTCTTTCTGGTGGATACTTATATGCTATTGCCCATTTTGGAACTTTGAATGTTGTACCTATTTTTTCTCTTAATGATAAGTCATCCACTTTAATTACTGCACCATCTATTCCAAATGTTAAGTCTTCCCTGTTTTCTCCTATTTCTTTTATAGACTCTACTACTTCATTTATACTGTTGCATAGTTTTCTAAATGGAACTACATTAAAACCTAGGTCTGCCAAATAGTTTAATTCTTCCCAGTGTGAAGTAAAAGTTTTATTTTCTATCTTTTGAACATTAAAAATATATATATCTAATGGTCTTTGACCTGTTATTTTAGGATTTAGTTGTCTAAGAGAACCTGCTGCTGCATTTCTAGCATTTGCAAATAATTGCTCTCCTAATATTTCTCTTTCTTCATTTAGACTTTCGAATCCTTGTTTGCTCATAAAAACTTCACCACGTACAGTGATATTGATAGGTTCTTTTAATTTATGTGGAATTGATTTTATCTTTTTTACATTTTCTGTAACATCTTCTCCTACTAGTCCATCTCCTCTAGTTGCACCTTGTACTAATTGCCCTTGTACATATTTTAAAGCACATGATAGCCCATCAATTTTAGTTTCAACACAGTATTTTGTTGCTCCAGATTGTTTTATTCTGTTGTCAAAGTCATATAGTTCTTCAAACGTGAATATATCTTGCAAACTTTGAAGTGGCACTTCATGTGTTACTTTTTCAAAATCAGATCTAACATGTCCTCCTACTTTTTGAGTTGGAGAATCAAGAGTAATAAGCTCTGGATTTTGTTTTTCCAAAGCTTTTAGTTCATTCATCATCATATCATAATCATAGTCTGATAACGGAGAGTTATCCATATCATAATATAATTTTGAATAATAGTTTATTTTAGTTTTAAGTTCGTTAATTCTATCTTTTGCTTCCATATTTTATTCCTTCCATTATGCATCTTTTAATAAATCTTTTCCGTCTTTTAAATATTCATATCCTGAGAATATTGTGGCAATAACACATATTATCATAAATAACGTTGATAATAGATTTACAATAAAAGGGAATGTTTCTAAACTATTTTTAAATATACTCCCAAAAGAGTTTACATCTAAAATTGCTAAAGCAATTGCAATCATTTGTGTTACAGTTTTAATTTTTCCCCATTTATTGGCTGAGATTACCTTTCCACTTGATTCTACGGCAATTAGTCTATATCCAGAAACCGCAAATTCTCTTGTTATAACTATAATTGGAATCCATGCTGGTAATTTTCCTTCACCAACTAATATAAGCATTGCTGATATTACTAATATTTTATCCGCAATAGGGTCTAAAAACTTTCCAAAGTTCGTAACCTGATTGTTTTTTCTTGCCAAATAACCATCTATTTTATCTGTAATGGCTCCTATTATGAAAATTATGCATATTATTAAACTTGACACTGAAATACCTGCTATATTTCCTGGTATATTTATTAGAGAAACTATTACAATAGCTGGTACTAATAATATTCTAAAAACTGTTAATTTATTTGGTGTATTCATTCTTTTGATTCCTTTTATATTATATTTAGGTTTTTAAAGGTTATACCTATAAACCTTTTTTACTATTTTGTAGAGTTTGTTTCATTTATTATGTTACTTGTAACTGTATTGGTTCCATTTATACTTGCTTCATTTGCTTGTTTTTGTTCTTCTGTTTTTATTACATTTTCTAGTTGATCAATTAATGTCGTTAACTTTTGCATATCTTCGCCAAACAATTTCCAATCATTACTTTTGCTTGATGCTTTAGTATTTTGATTTGCTTTTATTATTGATTTTATTAAATCATCTTTATTTTCATTATTTGATACATCTATGTTTACCGCATGCTTAGATAATAAATTTTGAATTGCGCCTTCTAAATTGTTTCCAATGGCAACTTTGTTTCCAGATGCAACGACAACTCTTTTTAGTGTTGGCTTTTGTGTTGTTTCATTTATTAGCTGTTGATAAATTGTTTCTACATATAGTATTGTATTATTTATTGGTACTGCTATAATATTTTTTGTTAATTTTGTCCCCGTTACATTTAAACTTGCAATTTCAGAAGCAATTGTTTCATCTTGATTTATCTGAGTTTCTAATTGTATTGGTCCTAATACATTGCTATCTGACGGAAACGTATATATTTTTAGCTTTAAACTTCCGTTTTCACATGTTCCTACCATATAAGATGAAATATTTTGCTTGTTATACAAAGTATATGGTGTAATTATTCCTAAAGTATCATTTCCACTAGAATCTTTTACCATAGTATAATAAGGTTTAATCTCTGTAGCTTTACCAGATGAAATTGTTTCTGCAAGTTGCCAAATATCATTTCCTCTATATAATACTTCTGGCTCAATATTGTGGTATTTTTCAACCATTTTTGATTGTATTTTATATAAATATTCAGGGTATACAAAGTGCTTACTAATATCACTTGGAATTTGTTCATCTTTTTGTGCAAAAAGTGTTGGATATATATTATTATAAGCCATTGCGATTGGGTCAGTTCTATAGGTTATATAAAATTTCATTGTACCATCATAAGCATTTACTATTACTTTAACTGAATTTCTGATATAGTTTATTTCTTCTGTATCAGTTAATTGTGTTTTTTGAGAAAATGGATATTCATTTGAAGTTGTATATGCATCCAGTACCCAATATTGTTCTCCACTATCATTTATTACTACATATGGGTTTGTATCATATTTTAAGTAAGGAAGAATTGTTTTTGCACGGTTAATTATATTTCTGTTTGTTATAATTTTACTATTACTTGTTATTGAACCTGAAAACGCAAGTTGCAAATCTCCTTCTTTGATTCCAAGAATAAGTCTATCTAGTAAGTTCAAATTTAGTCCTGCATTTCCATTATAACTATATTCTACTTCTTTATTAGTTTCTTCATCTGGATAATCAAATTCCGCTTTTTTGCTATTTATTACTACAACATCATTTGTTTCTAGGCCAAAGTAAATTCTTGGTTCCTTTATTGGTATTTCGTTTTCATTTTCAGTATCTCCAAAACCTTTCTGTGTGTTATTTAGGTTTCCGTACTCATCTGTTGATCCAGCTTTAGTTACTATTGAACCATAACCATGTGTATATTGATAAGTTTTATTAGCATAAGTTGTATTGGAATTTAGTATTTCTCTTGGTGTAATATATACAAGAGATGGTTTTCCATTTATATTGTAGTTTTCTATTTGTGTACTTCTATATGTATAGTATCCTTTTGAAGTTTGAGATGTTTCTAAATCTTGCAAAACATTTTGTGATGTGACTATTGCTATATTGTTTATTTGGTTTGAATTGTCTTCAATGTCTTTTTCAGTTATCGTTCCACTATAATTTATATTCTGTTCTTCTGCTGATATTCCATAAGCTGCTTTAGTATTTTTAATATTTTCTGCTATATATTTCTGATTTTTGTCTATTTCGTTAGGACCTATAAATATTAGCTGATATAATGCTAGAACTATTGCTAGAGCTATTAAGTATACTGGAACTACCATAGCATTTCCAATAACTCTTCTTAAACTTTTTTCCTTAAGTGCTTTATATGCTTTTAGTATTGAAATGGTTGTAATTATTGCAAGAATGATATATCCACATAATTTAACGGTTGCATCAACTGTTCCCGCTCCATATATTGAATATTTAGTTCCATCATTTAGTTCAACACTCATGAACTTCTCGTTTCCGATATTATTTACCATAAAAAATACAACTATTAGTCCTGCAATTACAGCGATCATCTTAACTCTTGAACTTATTCTTCCAACCAGGTTACATTTAGTAATTGACTCACGTGATACTCCGTCAAAACTGATATTTAATACTATTAGTGAATAAATTATTGCATATGCAAGTGTTGCAACAACCACTACTAATAAATATATTAACATAAATTGTATTAGCGGTTTTTGAAACATAAAATAACTTATATCTAGTCTAAATATTGAATCATTTATTCCAACTTTTGAATTACTTAAACACAAAAATATTTTATTTAAAAAAATATTTGTGCTTACAATACTTCCTATCATTGCAATTATAAAACTTATAGATTTATTAGGAAATTTAGGCATCTCTTTTTTTTCATCATCAAAGAATACTTTTAATCCTTTTCTTATTGTTTTGTTAGTAAAGTAAAATGCACAAAATAAGAATATAAAGTTGACGGCTAGAATAATTGCTGTATAGGCTGTATTTTGCCAAAATATATCTAAATAATTATCTCCTATTTCCTTAATTTCAAGATAGTTTCCTCTAAACATTACATATCCTGCAATCAATACAATTAATAGTATAATTAGTACAATATTTCTTCTAGTTGAAGTTTTTTTCGTTTTCATTTCTTTTTTATTATCAATGGTATTTTGTGTTTTATTAGAACTGTCTATATCTACTTTTGAATTATCATAATTATCTTTTTTATCTTTAGGAGTATTTTCAATATTGTTATTATTTGAATTATTCATAATAAATTTAATTTTCCTTCCATTATATAATTATAGCATCTACAAATTCTTTACTATTAAATTTTTCCATATCTTCAATTTTTTCGCCAATACCTATATATTTTATAGGTATATTATTTTCTTTTACAAGTCTAATTACTATTCCACCTTTCGCTGTTCCATCAAGTTTTGTAATAATAAGTCCTGTTATGCCAGTACATTCTTTAAATGAATTTACTTGTGAAATTGCGTTTTGCCCAGTTGATCCATCTAGAACTAAAATTGTTTCTTTTGATGAATTTGGCATCTCTCTATCTATTACTTTTTTCATTTTTTCAAGTTCATCCATTAAATACTTTTTATTTTGTAATCTTCCAGCAGTATCACATATTAACACATCTGCATTTGTTTCCTTGGCTCTCTTACACGCATCAAATATTACTGATGATGGATCAACTCCTTCATTTCCTTTTATAATCTCAACTTTAGCTCTTTTTGCCCATTCTTCTAGTTGTTCTACTGCTCCCGCTCTAAAAGTATCTCCTGCTCCTATAATAACTTTTTTGCCCTGTTTTTGTAGCTTAAATGCAATTTTTCCAATTGACGTAGTTTTTCCTGCTCCATTAACACCTACCATTAAAATTATAGCTGGTTTATTTTCAAGGTTTAATTCTGTATCCATATCATCAAATACTTTTAAAATTTCATCTTTCAGCACATGTTTCACATCTTCTGTATCTACAATTTTTTCTTTTTTTATTTTGTCTTTCAAATTCCTTATTATTTCTTCAGTAGTTTCATATCCTACATCAGCCATAACTAGTTCCTCTTCTAACTCCTCTAGTAGATTATCATCTACTTTTCTGAAACCTAAACTTATCTTTGTTTTTGCTAAGCTCTCTTTTAATTTATCAAAAAATCCCATATATTTTAATTTTAAAACTATTTAGTTTTAATTTTTCCTCCTAATTTGTATGTTTGGAGCTACTAGTGAGAATCGGACTCACGACCTCCAGTTTACGAAACTGTTGCTCTACCAACTGAGCTATAGTAGCATATTAAACATTATTATTTTATCACATACTAAAAAAAAAAGCTAGCCCTAAATTGATAGTTTTCTAGCTTTTTTTAAAGTATTTTATTCTCTCCCTATAACATCATACATTGTTTCAAATTTATATCCATTTTCTCTAAAATATTTTATTATTTCAGGTAAAGTTTCGTATGTTAAAATTTTGTCTGCTGCATCATGCATAAGTAGTACTACACTTGTTTTATCTTCTACAGTATCATAAAAGTTTTTCATTATTTTTTCAGTAGTTTTAGCTCCATCCGAATCATTTGTAAGTGCATTCCAATCCACATTAGCAATCCCCATTTCTTTAAGCTTGTTTCTCGCTTCTTTTTTCATGTCATTATAATATCCACCTGCTGAGCCTCCTGGGAATCTAAATACCAATGAATTATAATTTGGATTTCCAGTTGCATTTCTTATAAGGACGTTCGTTTTATTATATTCATCTAAAAGAGCATCTACTCCTGAATAAATTTGACTATATTTATGAGAATATCCATGATTTCCAATAAAGTGACCCTCATCATATTCTCTTTTTACCAAGGTTGGATTTAATTCTGCTTTAAGTCCTAATACAAAGAAATTAGCTTTAATATTTTCCTGTTTTAGTAAATCTAATATAAACGGAGTAACTGTTGTAGTTGGACCATCATCAAATGTTAAAAATACTCTTTTTACATCACTATGAGAATATATTTTTTCCATTTTTGCTAGTTCCTCAGAAGTTAATGGATTAAATTTATTTTTTTCTTTCTCTACTTTTTCTTGTTTTTCTTGAATAATTTTTTGTTGCATTTGATAAAATTTTTCGGCTGTTTTGTCATTTTCAGCTTTAATTTTGTTTAATCTTATTTTGTTACATATAAAAATAGGTAGTACTAATATTATTATTGCAATTATACAAACAAGAAATATATGTTTAGCATTTAATTTTCGTTTAATTGTTATTAAATCTTTTCCCATTTTATGCTCCTCTATTATACCCGTATTATATTAGATTTATATAAAATATGCAAGTACAAAAAGTGTTTTGCAAAATTATATACACTATTATTATTTGATTTTTTTATGAACAGTTTATGATAATTTTATTTTTTTAGTAAAGACTGCATTGTATACCAAGCAAGTTCTGCACATTTTACTCTAGCTGGCATGTTTGAAATGTTTTGGAGTGCTCGTGCTTCTTCAAGTTTATCCAGCTCATCTTCTGATAACTTTTCTCTCTTAATCATTTTTAAAAATATATTTATTAAATCAATTGCCTCTTCTCTAGTTCTTCCTTTTAATAAATCAATCATTATTGAAGTAGATGCTTGTGAAATTGCACATCCATGTCCTGTAAATGCTAGGTCTTCAATTAGATTTCCATTCATTTTCACTTCAAGAGTGATGTCATCACCACAACTTGGATTATGTCCGTGTTCATTTCCTGTCGGATTGCTTAATTTATGCTTATTGTATGTTGCTGTACTTTGTTCCATTATTACATCAGTATA
This sequence comes from uncultured Clostridium sp., assembly GCA_964507565.1. Taxonomy (GTDB): domain Bacteria; phylum Bacillota; class Clostridia; order TANB77; family CAG-508; genus CAG-793. The sequence continues at coordinate 18,693 of CAZDPV010000009.1, read as the reverse complement.
TATTGAATCTAAATCGTCCATCTTTTTCCCTTTCTATTACTACATTTTGCTGTTTTATTTTATAAATTATACTAAAACATACTCTTAATCATAATCAATCTATTAAAAGTAAATATTGTAGTAATAATTATTTAATCCATTTTGCAAACATATTTCTTGTTTTAATTAAAGCTTTGACCAATCTGTCAACGTCCTCTTTTGTATTGTATATATAGAAGCTAGCTCTGCAAGTTGAATCAATTCCCATATATCTTAATAATGGTTGTGCGCAATGATTTCCAGATCTGATGCATACATTTTCACTGTCAAGTACACTTGAAACATCATGTGGATGTATTCCTTTTACATTAAATGAGATTACTCCTGCATGATAGTTTAAGTCTTTGGGGCCATATATAGTCAAGAAGTCAAGTTTAGATAATTCTTGCATTGCGTATTTCATAAGCTCTTTTTCAATTTTTGAAACATTATCCATTCCTATATTGTTTAAATAATCTATGGCAACTCCAAGACCAACTGCACCTTCTACGTTTTGTGTTCCAGCTTCAAATTTTGTTGGAGTTTCTGCAAATGTTGTATTTTGTTCATATACATATTCAATCATATCTCCACCATATAAGAAAGGTTGCATTTTGTCTAACAAGTTTTTCTTTCCATATAATACACCTATTCCTAAAGGAGCCAACATTTTATGTCCTGAAAATACTGCAAAGTCAGCATCTATATCTTGTATGTCTACTCTAAAATGAGGAACACTTTGTGCAATATCTACTACAGCAATCGCTCCTACTTCATGTGCCCTTCTCACAATTTCTTTTACTGGATTAATTGTTCCTAGTACATTAGATACCTGAGTTATCCCTACAATTTTTACTCCAGGTACTATTTTTGCGAATATTTCTTCTTGTGGTAAAATTCCATCTTGGTTCACATACATATATTCAAGTTTTGCTCCAGTTGATTGACATACACTTTGCCAAGGTACCAAATTAGAATGGTGTTCCATTATTGAAAGAACAATTTTGTTTCCACTTTTAATATTGTCCATCCCATAACTATATGCCAATAAGTTTAAACTTTCGCTCGCATTCCTTGTAAATACTATTTCCTCTGGCATTTTTGCATTTATAAATTTTGCAACTTTTGTGCGTGCCTCATCATAGACTCTTGTTGCATCAATACTTAATTTATATGCTCCTCTATGAGGATTTGCATTATCATGCTCATAATAGTCTTTTATTGCATTTACAACTTGAATAGGTTTTTGAGTTGTTGCTGCACTATCTAAGTAAGCTATGTTTAAATTCTCCAGTATTGGAAAATCCTTTCTAATTTCATAATTTGTCATTATATATGTCCTTTCTTTGTAATTATTTTAGATATACTGATCAATTTTAGATAATATTTCATTGTGCAAGTTTTCATCATCTAATTCTTTTAATATGTTGCTAAAATTGGCTTTAACCAATAATCTTTTTGCTTCTTGTAATGATATTCCCTTAGTCATTATATAGAATAACTTACGTGGGTCAATTTTTCCAGAAGAAACACCATGTTTTCCTTCTACATCTTCTTCATGGCATAGTAACACTGGAAGTGATTTTGATTTTGCGTTATCTGATAATATCATACAATTTTCATTTTCTATTCCTATAGATTTTGCAGAGTCCTTTTTAAAATCTATTACACCTTTAAAATTCTTTCTAGCATTGTCTGATATTGCACCTTGAGACTCAATAATACATTTTGTGTTTTTAGCTAAAGCTTCTATATTATAGTTTATGTCAATAATATTATTATGTGTTCCTAAATATATGTTTTTAATTTCATTTTCGGCTTTATATCCAGCTAGTTTTGAATAGTAATTTGAAATTTTGTTTTTTCCACCAATTTCAACTAAAATATGTTTAATTTTAGCATTCTCCCCTAGTGTATTTTCTACCGCAATAAAACTATCTGATTCATTATTCATCATATTAGTAATAGAAATATTAGACGATGAGTTTTTTTCAGCAAATATTTCTTGTTTTAAATAGTGAAAATTTCTTTCATCATTATTAGAAATATATTTAAAATTAAAATCTGCTTTTGAGTTCTCCTCTAAAGTTATCTTAATGTTGTCTATTAGAACTAAATTATCTTCATCAAAATCAAAATCTATTTCTATAGGCTTTTCAATACAAGTTCCCTTTGGAACAGTAATATCTACACAGTAATTTTGTCTAATTTCTAATCCAATTCTCGATTTTATATTTTCATTATTTATATTTGAATCATTATTATTTAGTTCTATTAAATTTAATTCTTCTCCAATTATAGTTACATTTTCAAAGTTTTTTACTATAGGCTTTTCCATTTCTACTGTAATATCATTTATTCCAAAATTATTTGCAGTTCTAATTGGAGTATTATTTAATATATATTTTTCCATTATCCAATGCTCCCTTCTAATTCGAGATTTATCAAATTATTCATTTCAACTGCATATTCAAGTGGAAGTGCCTTCGATATTGGATCTGCAAAGCCTCTTACTATCATTGCTCTTGCTTCTTTTTCGGATATTCCTCTTGTCATTAAATAAAATATTGCCTGATCTGATATTTTTCCTATTTTTGCTTCATGAGAAAATTCTACATCGTCAGTTTCCAAATTATTTACTGGAATCGTATCTGAACGTGATTTACTGTCTAACATTAAAGATTCACAAGATACTGTAATTTTAGAGTTCGTCGCTATTGGTCTAACAGATATATTGCTTCTAAAAGTACATATTCCACCATCTTTTGAAATCGATTTGGAATTTACAACAGATGATGTATTTTTTGCATTATGAATTATTTTTAATCCTGTGTCTAGATTTTGTCCGTTACCAGCAAATGAAATGCCTGTGAATTCACATTTTGCATTATCTCCATTTAAAATACTCATTGGATATAGCATTGAAATCTTAGATCCAAATGAACCTGTAACCCACTCTATTTTTCCATTTTCCCCAACAATAACTTTTTTTGTGTTTAAATTCATCATATTTTTAGACCAATTCTCAATTGTTGAGTATCTTAAAAAAGCATTATTCTTAACAAACAATTCTACACATCCTGCATGTAGATTTATTTCATTATACTTAGGTGCCGAACACCCTTCAATAAATTGAAGTGATGCTCCTTCATCTACTATAATTAAAGTATGTTCAAATTGTCCTGCTCCTGGTGAATTTAGTCTAAAGTATGATTGTAAAGGTATTTCTACTTTTACTCCTTTTGGAACATAAACAAAAGATCCTCCAGACCATACAGCATAATGAAGTGCTATGAATTTATGATCTGTTATTGGAACGCATTTGGTGAAATATTCTTTTACTAAATCTGGATATTCTTTAACCGCGGTATCAAAATCAGTATAAATAACCCCTTGATTTACAAGTTCTTCTTTTATACTATGATATACAATTTCAGAATCATATTGTGCACCAACTCCAGCTAAAGATTTTTTTTCAGCATCTGGAATTCCTAATGCTTCAAATGTATTTTTTATATCATTAGGAACATCATTCCATGACTTTTTTATTTCCGTTTTGGGCTTAACATATGTTGCAATTTTATTCATGTCTAGTTTGCTTAAATTTGGGCCCCATGTTGGCATTTTTAATTTATTGTATATTTCTAATGCTTTTAATCTCAACTCAAGCATCCATACTGGCTCATTTTTCTTTTCTGAAATTTCTTTTATTACTTCAGGAGTTAATCCTATTGTTCTAAAGCTATATTCATCTTTATTTTTTATATTATATATATTTTCTTCTATTTCCTTAATCTCAGTTTTCAAAGCTTGTCCTTCCTTTAATTCTCAATATATTTTGAATAGCCTTCTTCTTCTATTTCCTTTGAAAGTTCTTCTTTTCCTGTTTTTACAATTTTTCCATTTACTAATATGTGTACAAAATCTACATGTAAATTTTGTAAGATTTTAGTTGAGTGGGTTATAATTAGTACAGCATTTTCTTCGTTCTTATACATATTTATTCCCTTTGACACTGTCCTTATAGCATCTACATCAAGTCCTGAATCAGTTTCGTCTAAAATTGCAAGTTTTGGGTTTAAAGTTAGAAGCTGTAATATTTCGTCTTTCTTTTTTTCTCCTCCAGAAAACCCTACATTTAAGTCTCTTGTACTATATGATGGATTCATATCTAATTTTTTCATATTTTCTTCAAGTTCTTTTTTAAATGCAAATATTTTGACAGGCTTTTCTGTTTTTGATGTTACTGCTGTTTTTAAAAAGTTTGTTACAGAAATTCCTGGTACTTCTTCTGGAGTTTGAAATGACATAAAGATTCCTTTTTTTGCTCTTTCGTCTGTTTTTAGATTGTTTATATTTTCTCCATTAAAATCTATTTCTCCACCTGTAATTTTGTATTGTGGATTATCTAAAATGATATTGGCAAGTGTTGATTTTCCGGCACCATTTGGTCCCATTATTACATGAACCTCACCTTTATTTATTTTTAAGTTTAATCCTTTTAGTATTTCTTTTTCTCCTACATTTACATGTAAATTTTGTATTTTTAATAATTCCATTTGAATTTTCCTTCCTATTTTGAAAAAACTAATCTTAATTACATATTTAAGAATAAAATCTATGTATTTTTAATTGATTCTTATAAATTTGTTAGAGGTCTCTAACATTATTATGATACCATTTTGCCCTTTGTTTGTCAATCATATTCATTAAATTTTAGAAAATATGCTAGACTTTTTTTAATAAATATGTTAATATGTATAAGTAATTTGCAGATGTGCTGAAACTGGTAGACGGAACAGACTCAAAATCTGTCGAGAGTAATCTCATGTGGGTTCGATTCCCACCATCTGCACCAGCAATATATTTTAAAAGGCATTCCTTCTTGTTTAAAGGAATGCCTTCTTTTATTTATACAATACATCTATATCAACATATCCATCTATCCCATCTATTTTTCCAGTATTACATAGTTGCCATATTTGGAATTTACCTGTATAGCTTGTTTTTGATGTGTAATTTGCTAGCCAAACATTTTCGAATTCATTTGCATACCACATCGTCTCTAAATAATTTTTACTACCATACAGTGAAACTTCATGTCCTTTTTCTTTCAGATTATTTTCAAAAGTATGTGCCAAATTGTTTAAATCGTAAAAACTCATTTTACATTTTGAAAAGCTTGTCCAATTTTCCCAGTCATACGAAATTGGTAATTGTATTTTATATCCATTTAGTTTATCATTAACAAACTCAGCTTGTTCTTTTGCTTCATTAGCAGTCTTTGCATAAGAATTAAAGTATACTCCTACTTCTATTTTCTCTTTCATCGCTCCTTCTATATTTTTAACAAAATATTTGTCCACTTGATTATCTCCATCGAAGCCATCTTGATATCCTAGTCTAATCATGGCAAATTCTACACCACTACTTTTTACTTTACTCCAATCTATTTCTCCTTGCCATCCTGAAACATCAATTCCAATTTTAGTATTTTCATTTTTATGTTTTTTTACTATATCTGTAAACAAAATCTTACTTTCCTCTGATGTATTAGTAGAAGTATTATTGGTGGTATTTACAACTTTTAGTGTAAAATCTTTTGTATTTTTATTTCCACTTTCATCTGTTATTATATATTTTAATTTGTATGTTCCAGCTTTATTAAAATCATAGTCTCCTTCTATTGTTCGTTTCGGATTCGAATCACAGTTATCTCCACTAAGAATTACATCTGTCAGATTTTTGGTATATCCCTTCTTCACTGTCATTGTATCTCCTAAATAAATCTTTGGTTTTTCTGTATCTATTACTTTTATTTCAAATGTTTTGGTTTTAATTTTATTTCTTATACTTTTATATTTAAAAGTTAAATTTTTATTTCCTATTTCATTAGTTTCTATATAATCATCAGTAACTATTTCTCCTTTTATGTCCTCAATAAAATCCGAAACTTTAACTTTTTGCAAAAATTCTGCTGTTAAATTTGGCTTATACGTTATGGCAATTTTATCTTCTTCTTGCTCTTTTTTATAATCTATAATCATATAAACTACAACTGCTATAATCATAATAGATACTACTATTCCTATTATCAGTTTCGTTTTTCCTTTTATATTGTTTTTTTCCATAATTCTATTTTCTCACTTTCTACTATTAGTTATATATACAATATATCACAATAAATTATTAAAATCTAGTTTATTTTTTATTGTTTTTATGATATTATAGTTATATTGTTTTTATACAATGTATATTTTTATTTTATGTCGATGTGCTGGAATTGGTAGACGGAACAGACTCAGAATCTGTTGTAATTATTTACGTGTGAGTTCAAGTCTCATCATCGACACCATATATTGTTGTATACCAAGATTCTGTGCTTGTTGACTAATTGCCTAAAAAACCACCGGATAAACTGGTGGTTTTTATTTTGCTTATATTTTTTTAATCTTGACACTCTTCAAATTGAGAATTATATAATCTCGCATATTCTCCTTTTTTTGCGAGTAGTTCATCATGAGTCCCTTGTTCTACTATGTCTCCATGTTGCATTACTAATATTAAATCTGCATTTTTAATTGTTGATAACCTATGTGCTATTATAAAGCTTGTTCTTCCCTTCATTAAATTGTCCATTGCAGATTGTATCTGTATTTCAGTTCTTGTGTCTATGCTTGATGTTGCTTCATCTAAAATTAAGATACTTGGGTTTGCTAAAATAACACGTGCTATTGTCAGTAATTGTTTTTGACCTGCTGAAATATTAGATGTTTCTTCGTTTAATATCATATCATAACTGTTTGGTAGTGTTTTTATAAAATGATGTACATGTGCTGCCTTTGTAGCTTCTATAACTTCATCATCACTAGCATTTGGATTTCCATATTTAATATTGTCTTTAATAGTTCCGTTAAATAACCATGTATCTTGTAGTACCATTCCCATCATTTTTCTTATATCTCCACGGTTAAACTCAGTAATATTATTTCCGTCAATATAGATTGCTCCACTGTTTACATCATAAAATCTCATCAAAAGTTTTACCATTGTTGTTTTACCAGCTCCAGTAGGTCCTACTATAGCTATTTTCTGTCCATCCTTTATTTCTGCATTAAAGTTATTTATAATTATTTTATCTTCATCATATCCGAATTTTACATTTTCAAATTTAACATTCCCTTTTAGTCCTTCTGTTGATTTTGCATCTTTTATATTTTGAACCTCCTCTGGACTTTCTAAAAATTCAAAAACTCTTTCAGCAGATGCTACCATTGATTGTATCATTGAAGATATTTGTGCAATTTGTGCTATTGGTTGGTTAAATTGTCTGCTATATTGTATAAAGGATTGAATATTTCCTACTGTAATTTCCCCATTTAGTGCTAAGTATCCCCCTAAAATTGCTACAGCAACATATCCAATATTTCCAACAAAATTCATTATTGGATGCATAAGTCCAGATAAAAATTGAGATTTCCATCCAGTCCTATAAAGTTCCTCATTTTCGCTTTGAAATTTTTTTAATGCTTTTTCTTCTCCGTTAAATGCCTTTACAATTAGATGTCCTCCATAAACTTCTTCAACATCTCCATTTACATGTCCTAGATAATCTTGTTGTGCTTTAAAATATCTTTGTGACTTTTTTACAATAAATCCCACTGCTACTACTGTAACTGGTAATATGATAATTGAAACTAAAGTCATCTTCCAACTTATTGATAACATCATAATTAGTATTCCAATAAGAGTACATATTGAAGTTATTACTTGTGTTATACTTTGATTTAGATTTTGTGACAAAGTATCTATATCATTAGTAATTACTGATAGAACTTCACCATTAGTTCTTTTGTCAAAATATTTCATTGGAAGTTTATTTATTTTTTGTGCCAAATCATTACGTATTTTATATGTCACCTTCTGTGCTACATTGGTCATTGCAAACCCTTGAATTGCTGAAAATGCCATACTTATAACATATAATACTAATAGCATTATTAGTATTTGTGCTATTTTTTCAAAGTTTATTCCGTCTCCTCCGCCTAATTTACTCATTAGTCCATTAAAGATTTCGGTTGTAGCGTTTCCTAATATTTTAGGTCCTACAATTGAAAATATCGTACTTCCTATTGCAAATATTATTACAATTATTAGTTGCCACTTATATTTTGCTAAATATCTTTTCAATAATTTTCCTAGAGTTCCCTTAAAATCCTTAGCTTTCTCTTGCTTTTGACTTCCCGCTCTTGGTCCCATTGGTCCTGGCATAACGCTACACCTCCTTCCTTTTTAATTCTTCTTCAGATAATTGTGATAGTGCTATTTGTTTGTATGTTTCACAATTGTTTAATAGTTCTTCGTGAGTTCCTTTTCCCACAATTTTGCCTTCTTCTAGAACAATTATTTTATTTGCACTCATAATTGTACTTATTCTTTGTGCAACAATTATTACTGTTTTATTTTTAGTTTTTGTAGATAGCGCTTCTCTTAATTTTTGATCTGTTTTTAAATCTAATGCTGAGAAACTATCATCAAATACAAATATTTCTGGATCAATAGCCAATGCTCTTGCTATTGATAAACGTTGTTTTTGACCACCTGAAACATTGTTTCCACCTTGAGCAATTTTAGACTTGTATTTTTCTTCTTTCTCTTCAATGAACTCAGTAGCTTGTGCAATATCTGCTGATTTGTTCATTTCCTCATTTGAAATATCTTTTCCATATTTTATATTTGATTCTATTGTTCCTGAAAATAGTATTCCTTTTTGTGGTACAAATCCTATTTTTGAACGTAGCTCTTTTTGAGATACATCTTTTACATTTACACCGTCAATGCAAAGTTCTCCACCTGTTACATCATAAAATCTTGGAATAAGATTTACTATTGTTGACTTTCCGCTTCCAGTACTTCCAATTATAGCAGTAGTCTTTCCTGGTTCTGCAATAAAGTCAATATCACTTAAAATCTCCGTATCGGCATCCGGATATTTGAATGAAACATTTTTAAATTCTACTAATCCTTTTTTAGTTTCATCAAACTTTTTCTGTTCTTCTTTTGGCTTATCTTCTATTGATGGTTCAGTTTCTAATACTTCATTTATACGTTTTGCAGAAACCGAAGCTCTTGGTAGCATTATTGAAATCATTGAAATCATTAAGAAGCTCATTACAATTTGCATTGTATATTGTATAAATGCCATCATATCTCCAACTTGCATAATTCCTTGGTCTACATTGTGTCCACCAACCCATATTATAAGTAACATAATACTCTGCATTATAAACATCATAATTGGCATCATTAAGCTCATCACTCTATTAACGAATAAACTATTTTGTGTCAAATTTTTGTTAGCATCATCAAATCTTTTTTCTTCTCTTTCTTGAGTATTAAATGCTCTGATTACTGGAATTCCAGTTAATATTTCTCTTGAAACCAAATTTAATTTATCAATTAAAACTTGCATTTTTTTAAATTTAGGCATTGATGTTGCAAATAATACTATTACTACTGCAATTATTGTAAATACTGCAAGTGCAATTATCCATGCCATTGATGTGTTACTTGTCGATATAACTCTTATTATTCCCCCTATACCTATTATAGGAGCATATACAACTACTCTAAATAGAAATGTGAGTAACTGTTGAATTTGTTGTATATCATTTGTGCTTCTCGTTATAAGTGATGCTGTTGAAAATTTATTAAACTCTTTTGTAGAGAATGAAGTTACTTTTTTGAATACCTTTTCTCTTAATGTCTTTCCTAATTTAGCTGCAACTTTGGATGATAAAAGCATTATTAAAACTGCAGCTGTCATACTTATTAAAGCAACCCCTAACAGTTGAATTCCTGCAAAAAGAATATATCTATTTGACATATCTGATGTATTTATTCCTATATTCTCATATTCTGTTTTTACAGCGGATATTGCAGCTTGACTTAATATTGAGTCTGACATACTGTCTAATTTTGAATTTATACCTTCTAACATTTGATTTAATTGCTCTTGTGGGAGCATCTTTATTATTTCTGGCATACTTGCATTTTTAATTTGCTCTTGCTTTTCCGCAATTATATTATTTGATTGCTGATTAGTATTCTGCGTTGTTACATTTGAAGTAATACTGCTAGAATTATGACTTGAAAGCTGTTGTATCATTTGATTAATTATTTTTTCTTTTATTTCAGTTTCTAGCTGTTCATTATCTAGGTTAATAGTAATCATTAATGGTTTGGCTATAATGGAATTCAATTCATTAAGCTCTGTTTTTGATAATTTTTTTCTACTATAGATATCCTCATTTTCCAAACTTGGATATTTTTCCAGATTCTCCTTGGTTTTTTTCATTATTTCATAATCATTTATAATTATTTCATCCTCTTGTGTAAAATATAAAATTGTATCTAATGTGCTTTTTCTAATTACTTCTGGTGATGCATTATCAATTCCACCTTGTTGTATTCCAACATTAACTATTTTTGACGTATAGTCTGGAAGTTTTAAATCTGTTGCAGCTTGTAAAAACAATAATAGAATTATTGCTATCACAGAAATAATTGATTCTTTAAGATTTCTTAAAACTTTAAACATATTTCTCCTCTCTTTTTATATCATTTATGCGTATTTTATTAGTATAAATGCTTTATCATCTCTTGTCAAGCATACGTTGTTAATGATATAATCTTCTTAAGCACAATCTTGCCGTAAAACATTATTGTGAATTTTATGTAAATTTTGATTAAAGGGGTTTTTTATGGATGATTTAATTAGTGTAATTGTTACGGTATACAATAGTGAGAAAAATCTGAAGGATTGTATATTCTCTATTATTGGACAAACTTATAGAAATATGGAGATTATTATTGTTGATGATGGTTCAACTGATGGTTCTTCCAAAATTTGCGATGAACTTTTGATTTCAAATTCAAGAATGAAAGTTACTCATCAGCTTCATTTAGGATTATCAAATACTCGAAACAAAGGATTGCAAATGGCTAGTGGAAAATTTGTTACCTTTGTTAATGGTTCTGATGTTATTGACAAAAATATGTTATCTAATTTATTTTATATGATGAATAACTATTCTGTTGAGATTGCGATGTGTGCTACTTATACAGACGTAAAGAAGAATGAGTCAGATACAGTAATTACTTTCGATAGAGAAGATACTATGAGACAACTGCTAATAGAAAAGTTAATTAGTAACACTCCTTATGGAAAGCTATTTATCAAGAACTTGTTTAATTATGTTAATTTTTCAGATGATGAGGCTGATACTCTTTTTAAACTGATTGAATATAGTTCAAAAGTTGCTTTTATGAATATATACTCATATAACATAAAAAATAAGGAGCCATTTTCTTTTAATTTGTCGTTAAGTAAGGATTTAAGATTAATGAAAAAATATCCAAATCTTTCTTTATATTGCAAATGTAATATTGTAAAGTCTATTCAAAATGAGTTTTATGATTCCATAACAAATAATAAACCTATTATTGATGAGGATAAATTGTATTTAATGTTTATGCAAATTGTCAAAGAAAATGATGATGAAATCTTACATTTTTTTAGTTACATAAGAAGGGCTCATATTTATCTGCTTGCAAATGACAAAAATAATTATAGAATGATTTGTCCTGTACTTCCTGATTTATATCAAGAAGATGAAGAATAGCTGTAAAAAGCTGTAAGTATAACATATATTTACAGCTTTTCATTTTAATTATCAATACTATCTTTTATAGTAAATAATATAATCTGAATCATCACAATTTATAACTATTTCATATTGTGACTTTATTATATCATTATTTGCACTTTCACAAACTTTGTCCTTATCTTCCACAATTAATTCCTCTTTATCTAAGCTTTGAATAAGCTCATCTATAATATTTAGATTATCATTTTCAATATTATCTTGTATATTATTTTTGTAGTTGTATACACCTTTATTCATATCTTTGTTATTGCCTGAATTATCATTTTCATTAAAATATAGATTGCTCATTAGCTTATATCCCTCTATTTCTTTTAATTTGAACTTAACTTTATTGTTTTCATTTGAAATTAACTCTTCCTTATACAGTATTTGATCAGTATCAAAATCAACATACTTTATTTGTATTTTTTTGAATTTTTCATTAGATTTATTTTCATCAGCATCTTCTTTTTCTGATTTATCTTCTTCTGGGGTATAGTTGTAATATATATTAACCGTTGTTTCTCCATCTTGCATTTTTCCATATATTTCTCCTGAGTCATATGCGTAATTTTTTATTTTTTTTGAACTTATTTGGATTTCCTTTCCTTCGTATCCACTAATATCACATCTAGCAAGTATTTCTTTTCCAGATTCCTTATCAACATATTTTACATGGAGATTTGCTTTTTTAGCATATATATATTGAATGTTTAGTCTTTCCCTTTTTAATTTTCCAACAAGCTCTCCATCATTTGAAACCAATACATATCCATCAATCTCTTTACTCATTTTACTAACATCATAGTCTTCGTTTACACTTCCAGAGATTTTTTCTTCACACGTTATTTCATTTTTCGTGTTTTTGTCTATATATTTAAGATCTACTCCATTTGATGGCAAATCTAGTTTAAAAGTTTTACTTTCAGAACAATTCTGGTTATTATCTATTGTTCTAATATGTAAATAATAATCTTTACTCCAAATTATGTCTTGTAAAACTATTGGAGAATCGTCAATTTTATTAGCTGAATATCCAGCCTCTGTTTCTTCAGTATTATTTATTATATAATTATATCCATATATTCCTGATTCAGAATAAAAATTCATACTTTTTTCTTCTGAATCATTAGTAATTATATACTCATAATTTGTTCCATTATCCATTGGTGTTTTGAAGTTTATTATCATCGCATCTTCTAGTATTTTAGTATTTATTGATGTTATGTTATTTGGAACTGCTTTATCTTCAGTATTTAGATTTACCAATTCATTTTTATCACTTTGGCTTATTAGCTGTTTTAAGTTTGTATTTTGTGTATTTGTTAAATTTGCTTCCGTTTTTTCTTGATTATTATTTTCACTATTCTCTTTAAGATATACATATCCGCCTTTTTGTAATTTAATTGTTGTTAAATTCGTGTTTTCATTTACTATTTTAGCAATACCCATATTAGTGTTATTCTTTTTTATTAAAATTATTGAAATTCCAATGCACATCATAGCTAATATTATTTTTATCTTTTGAGACGTTTTTAGCTTATAAATTTGTTTCATTAAATCTCCTTTTTATTTAAATTTTGTTGGAAATTATATCTGGCCAGACATAAAAGAATTAAATTTAGTATTACCAAATTATGGTTTGATTATATAGTCTATTTTATGTTTTGTCAATATTTTTGTTTAATAAATCGTTCAACAAAAATCGACATTTTGCTCATTTTACTTTATAAATATTATATTTTTTTCTTAATCAATGTTTTGAATAAATGGTATTACCATTTCAATTATATATTTATATTTCCAAGTATTTATCTCAAAATTTATATTTCTCGCAAAAAATGAAACCTTAGATTACTCTAAGGTTTCTACCATTTTCAGCATGGTGGGCAGAGTCAAAAGTATACATTTCTGCACTTTTTATATTTTTTGCTCGTTTCTCTTCATTTTTTATAACTTAGCATTTTCAACGGTTTTGAATAATTTGTCTTTTTTTAGTTTTCTTCGCTTTATCTCGTTTTTTACAACTTTTTCTTGGCGTTGCATTAAAAATTGCATTAAACTTTTATTGTATCTCCCATCTTTACAACTATTGTTCTTATTGCTTCGAAACTAATTGGCATATTGGTCGTTTCTTCTATTGTTTTCTCAGCTTTTCTATATGAATCTGTTATTGGTACTATTTCTGTTATTTTTTCCACTAAATTGTTTGAAATCTTTCCTGTCGATTTGATTTTCATTGCCTCATCTACCAAATATACTGTTTTTGTTATTCCATCTTCTTGTATTTCATACATTGCTCTTTGATATTCAATTTCTCCCATTATTGTTTTTATTGTATTTTTTCGCAATCCTTTATGTCTGTACTTGCTCTTATCTCTGGCTTTCATTAACTTTCTATCATACGATTCAATTAACAACTTTAATATTAAGCATCCAAAATGACATACAAATTTAAAAACTTTTTTCTCTAAATCATTGAATTTTACTTCATTACTTGTTATAATTTCTTCAAACATGGTTATCAATCCTTTCGTTGTTTGTTTTGCAACTACATTGTATTGGATTGACCATGTTTTTTCAATATATTTATAAAAAAATATTTGTAAGCAAACTTTTTACATTTTGCCTACAAATATTTTACACTAACCTTAAAATTGTATTCCAACTAAATTTTTATTTTACTTTTCTATAATTTTTACTTCAATTTTACAAAAACGCTCAAATGCCTTATTTAGCTATATTTACAGACATAGTACTTGTTACTTTAAATGTAAAAATGTCTTAAAAACGATTTTAGAGACCAATAAAAACAAATTATACATGTTTTACATTTCCAATATATAAAATTTCCTTAAATCAATGCTATACTATTCACATACTCATTATTTTATTTTTGACAACCTATGATGAATTTCAAAAAACTTTTTCTTGCTATATTTGATCCATAATATCCTGAATTAGGATTAATGTCTATAACAACATTTTTATTTTCATTATTTATTATATCCGCAGAATACGCTTCGAGACCTAAGATTGATGAGATTTTCTTAAATAATTTTTGTAATTTCTTATCATCTATTGTTTTATTACCATCATAAACTATTCCATTAACAAAATATATTTTTTTTTCAATGCCCTGTTTTATAATTTTCTCACAATAGAAATCACTTGAATTAAATTTACTAAAAAATCTAATTAATGTATTCTCAGAATATACTATAAGATTAATTCCAACATGTGAATTTTCTTTGCAAAAAACTGGATAAGATATTCTGTTTAATTCATCTATTGAGTATATTTTTGGGGTTAATATATTATTATTTGATAATTTTTTTTGTACATTAAACTTTGTATAATTATGTGTAAAGAAATTTTTATTTATAAAATAGCAATTCAAACCTTGAAGCTTTTCTATTACTTTATAATTTAAGTTAACATTGCATAAGAAATAAATTATATGTTTGTTAAAATTATATTGTTTAATATTATTAAAATTTAAATCTTCAATATAATAAATATTTGTTGAGATATAACTTTCATCTTTTAATTTTATGTAACTGTAACAATATTTATCTTCTTTTGAAACTAAGATATCTAATTGTAAATTCTTTAATATGTCTACAATTTTAGGGCTAATTCTATTCCATAAATCTTTTAAGTTCTGATAAGATAATTTGTTTTCTATATCATCTATCTTAAACCATTCAGTATCTTCTTTGTCTTTATTTGCTATTTTAAAATTTGTTAAACCAATATCTATTCCAACAAAAAAATGATTTTCTACATTTTCACCTGCAGTACTTTGATATTTTATCATATCTATTTCATTTCCAATTATCTCAACATCATGTCCTGTTTCTTCTGTGGTTTCTCTTTTAGCACATTCACTCAAGGTTTCCATTTCTTCTAAATGTCCTTTTGGAAAAGAATAATCACCATTTCTTAGTACTAGTGCAATTTTTTGATTTTTTGCATTAATAAAAATACAGCCAGCTTTCTTAACAATATCCATATTTATTCACTCCTTATATAATTTATATATTAATTAAAGGTTTAATTCTAAAGATTGATTTTTATCTTGTATATCTCGCATTTTTATATAATTAATAAATTCCTGAAAAGAATTCTCATTTAAATCTTTTGATGCAGCACCATTAAATGTCCAATCCACTTTTGTTAATAAACATTCATTATTACTATGCCAATAGGAGATTCTTTTTTTATCTTTCTCCATATCTAATGTTGTTATCCTTTGATTCCTTATAGATTCTGGCGTCACAACTTCTGCAAGACATGCATCCGGAAATTTTTCTTTTATGATATCCCATTCAATTGGACTATGTATGGCATCTAATATAGTATTATCATCATTTCGTATTCCAGATAATATAAATT
This sequence comes from uncultured Clostridium sp., assembly GCA_964507565.1. Classification (GTDB taxonomy): domain Bacteria; phylum Bacillota; class Clostridia; order TANB77; family CAG-508; genus CAG-793. The sequence goes on along the minus strand of CAZDPV010000009.1, from coordinate 2,569 downwards.
CTGTTATTCTTCTTGGATCTTTAGAGTATTCCTTTTGATACCAATCCTGCCAATTATCTTTTCCAGTTTTTAATTTATAAATTCTTGATAATTCTTTCTTTTTACTAAATATTTTAAAACCAAATTCTAGGGGTATTAATTCGGAAAAATAGCTTTTCCCCGCTCCATGTAACCCTGTTAAGCATATTAACATTATCTTTCCCTTTCTTCTATAATTACTTCAGATTTAAATTGCTCTAATTGAGCAATTATGCCTTTTTCGTTACTATTCATTTCATTTAGTTTTTGCTCAATTTGCTCTATTCTATCTGAAATATTATTTTTACATTTTTCATAACTATGTTGTCTTCCAGCTATTAAAGCCTCTTCAAAACTTTCAAATTTATTATTGATGCACATATCACTATATAATAAAGTAGGTTCGCTTGTTATACATCCTCTTTCATATACTTCTATAGGCACACCTTTTTCTCTTTGCTCCTTTGCAGTTTTGGGGAATTGTTCATATCGTCTATCATGGGATTTTATTGGTACAAATCTTCCAATTCCTGTCTTTTGCTTCATCAATATGTATCTTTCGAAACAAGATAATATTGATTCTTCTCTACTTGTTGCTAATAATCTAATAACTACTTTATAACCTTTTTGAGAATGTAATAATTGATTAACTATATCAGCAGAATTAAGAGTACCTTCTCTAATAAAATTATAGCCACCATTTATTGCATCTTTAATTAACATTGACATTACATTTCCAGTAGCGATATCGGTGATATCAGCATATCTATCTGGTGTTTGATTTGCTATTTTCTTAGCGTTTGGATATAATCCCCTGTATAGATCACCATCTAATATTATAGGCTGTATTCCTAATTTTTGAAAATTTTTCCTTGACTTAATTACTATTCCACTTTTTCCAGCTCCAGGTTGACCTCCAGTTAATATAGCTATTGGATTCTTTTTATTTGATACTTTATAATCAGAGAATACAAGTTTTTTTGCATCTGAATAGAAAGTATTTAATTCATCTTCAGATAATATTGGTATTTCTTTATTATATTCCATAAATATTGAATCTCCTTTTAATTTAATAATTGCTTTATTTTATCTCCATATTCGTTTAGTACTTTATCTACTAGAATATTATTACCTTGATAAATTAAATCTCGTTCTTTAATAAGATGATTTGTAATTTTTTTGTTCTCTTTCAATGCTAAACCTATATATAAAGAAATCATTTCTAATGCAACTTCTGTCTTTATAGAATCTATTTTTAAATTTGCCATGATATTTATCTCCTTACTTATTTTTTTCTAATGAAAGCATTCTTTGTACATATGCCAAGCAATTTGTTTCCTGAATGTTTGGAATTGAATTGTATTTATTTAAATTATCTCTTAATGATTTTAAATAATTTTTTGAGTTTATTTCATTCCAAAAATCAAACCAATTACTAAGATTTCTTACGTTTCCTATTGCATGGAATCCTTGTGCCGCTAGAAATCCGCACAAATGAACATCACCATTAGGTAATATTATTAATGCTCTTTGTCCCGCTTTACAACCTTTTACAAAATTGAAAGGTAGTTTTATTCTATATGTAATTTGCTCATCCTCATTCAAATAATGTCCTATAATATATTTTCCGTTTAATTCATCTTTTAATTGTTCTCTGACATAATCATAGTCTTTTTTTGTCAAAGTATTACTTGTAAGTACACTTCCTCTTCCTGATTCAATAAATCTTCTAATCATTAAGTGTGTTTTCCTTTTATTTAGTTGTTTAGCCAATTCTATCACATCATCCATATTTGATTTCATTATAACAGAATTAATTCTAACTTTTATATTATTATTTTCTAGATTTTCTATTCCTTCTATGGCTCTTTTAAAATTCCCCTTTCCTCTTAATTCATCATGTGCTTTTTCTGTACCGTCAATGCTAACAACTGCCTTATCTAATCCTACTGATTTCAACTTTAAAGCTACTTCATCTGTTATTAAAGTGCCATTTGTACCTATTGATGTATATAAACCTAATCTATGCGTTAATGATATAAAATCATATATTTTCTTATGAGTTAATGGTTCTCCTCCTGTAAAACGTATCTCTTGCATTCCTGAATTTGAAAATTCAATTATTAAATTGAATATTTCTTCATCAGTTAATTGATTTGGAAGTTTAACTCCTGAATTATTTAAGCAGTGCTTACATCTTAAGTTACATTCATGCGTGATTTCAATATAAGCAATATCAGCAAAACCAAAATGATTGTCACTTATATTGTTAATAGATGTTTTTATTATTGGTTTTTCTTTTATTTCATTTACAGATGAATCTTTTGGAAAAATACAATTACTGAATATATCTTTTGTTTCATTTTGATCTAGATATTCTCGTTGACCATTCTTTAAGTTAAAAAGTGTTGAGCCAAATATCTCTTTTCTAATATTAATGTTGTAATTTAACATTATTTCCTCCTTTTTTCTATATAATATATTCCTTCATATAATTTATGTCAAATAATTTAATTTATACTCTAATGAAACTTTAAGCTAAGAAGTTTCG
>CAZDPV010000008.1:0-44533 GCA_964507565.1 uncultured Clostridium sp. | reverse complement strand
ATCTTGAAGTGCCAGAGTTTTCTTTAATTGAACAACAACACATAGTTGATATTATTGAATATCTAGTATTTCTTCTACTTTCTTAGCCAATTCTTGATTTTCTTTTAATAACTCTTTTAATTCACTTGATACTATTTTTATTTGTTCTTCTACTTCTTCTTTTGACATTTCATTAGAATCATCAATTCCTACATATCTTCCAGACACTAATGAATAATCATTTGCTCTAATTTCTTCTAAACTTGCAGAATAACAATAACCTTTAATATCTTCATAATTCTCATTTTTTAACCAATTATGATATGTATTTGCAGTTTCTTTTATTTCTTCTTTACTTAATTCTCTTATCTTTCTATCAATTAAAGTTCCTTTCTCTCTTAAATCAATAAAAAGAATTTTATTATCTTGTGTTTTTTGTTTTCTTAAAAACCATAATGATACTGGTATACCTGTTGTATAAAATAGTTTATCTGGTAATGTAATTATACAATCAACAATATCATCCTCTATCATTGCTTTTCTGATATTATATTCTTGTGTCTGACTTGTAGATAAACTACCATTTGCTAAAACAAAACCAGCAACACCTTTTGGTGATAATTTTGAAATCATATGTTGAATCCAAGCATAGTTAGCATTTCCTTTTGGTGGAACATCATATTTCCATCTAGGATCTTCTAGTAATGACTCTTGACCATAATCTTTAATATTAAATGGTGGATTGGCAAGTATATAGTCTGCTCTTAATGCTTTATGTTTATCGTCGTGGAATGTATCTCCATTTGAATCACCTAAATCGGCTTCAATTCCTCTAATTGCTAAATTCATTTTTGCTAAACGCCAAGTTGTAGCATTTAATTCTTGTCCATAAACAGAAATATTATTTATATTTCCTTGATGTTCATCAACGAAATTTGCTGATTGAACAAACATACCTCCCGAACCACAGCAAGGGTCATATACCTTACCATTATAAGGTTCTATCATTTCAACAAGTAATTCAACAACACATCTTGGAGTATAGAATTCTCCACCTTTTTGCCCTAAATTTCTTGCAAATTTACCCATAAAATATTCATATACCTTACCAAAGAAATCACCACCTGCATTTGTTGTATCTAACTTATTTGTAAATAGATCAATCAACTCACCTAGTCTTCTTTGGTCAACTTCTAGTTTTGAATAAGTTTTTGGTAAAATATTCTTTAATTCAGGGTTTTGCTTTTCAATAGCAATAAAAGCCTCGTCTAATACTTTTCCTAATTCCTCAGATTTAGAATATTTAGAAATATAACTCCATCTTGCTTCTTCTGGTATCCAAAAGACCATATTTTTTGAGTATTCGTCTATATCATTTTCATAGCCTTTTCCCTCATCAACAAGTTCTTTATATCTAATATCAAATTTATCTGAAAGGTATTTCAAAAATATTAGTCCAAGTACAACGTGCATATAATCTGCTGCTGCAAGTCCTCCACGAAGTTTATTTGCAGAGTCCCATAGTACATTTTCTAGTTTTTCTGTACTCATATTTTTCCTCCTTTAATTTAATGATTAACAAAGTTATTATATCATTTAATCTCTTTTTTTTCCATAAGTCAGCAAAAATTTCTCTTTAACTATTATAATTTTTGCTTTGTAAACTCTAATTTTTTTAACACTTTTGATAAAGTTTTCAACACTTTTTCTTGATCTAACAACTTAGTCATATATTCATTGAATCCATCATTTAAAAATTCTGCTCTTTTATTATGTGATACTGTTAACACTATAATAGGAATTTTTATATTACATTCTCTTAATTCATAAAGTAACTGAGGTCCATCACAATTTCCTCTATCATATATATTATTAGTAATAATCAAATCATATTTTTCGCCTTTGTTTAATCTTTCCATTATTTCAATTGCAGATTTAGCAATTGTTACATCTATTCCCATACTTTCTAATACACAGACTGAGTTTGAAACAGACATTTTATCATAGTCACCAATTAACACGTTAATTTTTTTATTAGTTTGATATTTATTATTTATTTTAACAATGGGTTTCATTTTCTTTCTGACAATTTTTTCCCAATCCCCTATTTCATATTCATCTAGTTTATAAGTACTAATTTCTTGGCTTCTATGATAATTAATTCTTCCACTTAATGTATGTAATTCTTCATATTCCTGCCTTCTCTTATTTTTTTCTTTTTCTTCTTCCTTTTTTGAATACAAATTAGAAATTATGCACAAAATAATTAAAACAATAATAAATAGTACTGATATTAATAATTCTTCAAACATTTCTTACTACTCCTCCAAATCCATTTATTTCCATCATTTTTTTGATAAAAAAAGCAATACAAAAAAACTTTTATAATCCTTTCGTACTGCTTAATCAATTATAAATCTTATATTTTTATTTAACTACATTGACATTATAGCATTATAGCCTCTAAAAGTCAACCGATATCGGCGTATAATTTCAACCGATTTCTGCTAGAATTTTTGTAGTGTTAAGGAGGTTTTTAAAATGTTATTTAAAGAAGCAATTACTTTAAGAATACTTGAATTATGTAACAAATATAATTACACTCCAAATAAACTTGCTGAATTATCTGCTATTGCACCATCAACATTAAGAGCATTACTGGCAAACAATGTAGATAATCCAAGTTCTACAATTATCTTTAAAATATGTAAAACTTTAAAAATAGAACTTAAAGATTTTTATGACTCTCCATTATTTGATATGGAGAAATTGGAGTATTGATAAGCAAGAAGAATTATCTTCTTGTTTTTTTATTCATAAATACTAAAACTATTAAATAACTCTCCATCTACTGATAAAATATCATTGAAGTTTATTATCTTATTATCTTCAAATTTAATATATTCATCAACATTATTTATTCTCTTAACTATTCCAGAGTAATTTTCATATCTTCCTCCGTCTTTCTTTTCATCTTTTATAAAATATGTTACAGAAATAATGTTTTTGTCTTTTATATTTTTCTCAATGTAATTTAACTTATTATTGATTATTTCTTTTAATTCATCGTTTAATTCTATTTTTCTTTTTGTTAATCTTGCAGTTTCTTTCACTGCACTATCATATCCAGTCAATGCTGCAAATGGAGCAAATTGAGCAGCACGAGAATCAATTCCTAAATGTGGATGTTTTGATTGTGGTCTAGTTAAGTTTATTATATCTTCATAATTATTCATCCTTTATGACCTCCTACTTCTTCATTTCTATCTTTTGCAGTTGCTCCATCTTGAAGATTCATTCCTTTTAAAATAGCATTTTTTCCGTATTTTTTCTTTATTGCAAGTAAAGTTTTTTGTACTTTTCTTTCTTCGGTTTCTTCTTGTATCTGTTTAGTTTTATTTGCTTCAACAATTTCATAATTCGTAAATAAGTCCAGTTGTTCTCCTTGACGTTTCTTTTCAACAAATGATTCATCAACAACATTACAAGCCGTTATATTTATTCTCCTTGTTAAAAGAATAGGATTAACTATTCTTTCATACAGTTTTAATACTTCCGTCATAATAATTTTGGTTGATGATGTCCTGTGATCTAAATTAACTGTCCCGTGAGAGTGTTTAGGTATTTTTCTTCCATATCCATCAGTTACTATTTCTCCATTGTATTTTGAACTTATTTTTGGATTAGTTAAATTTTCAATATCATAACCTATTGTTAATACAAGTTGATTAGTTATTAAATGTTTTTCAACCAAGTCTAACACTAAATTATCCACCATTTCACTTACAATAAGTTTAGTCTTTGTATAATCATAGGGACAATGTAATACTTGACCTTGACTTATACTATTTGATGTAGGTTTATAATTTTTTGCTTCACTTATAGTACAAGGTTCATAGCCCCAAGCGTGATCAATTAGAAATTCTGCATTAACACCGAATAGTTTAAATAATAAATCTTCATTATTTAATGACATTCTAGCAACATCACCCATTGTGAACATATTGTTTTGTTCTAATTTCTTTTCATACCCTTTTCCTACTCTCCAAAAATCAGTAAGGGGTCTATGATTCCATAATTGTTCCTTATAAGATTTTTCATCTAACCTCGCCATACGAACTCCGAATTTATTTGGTTTCATATGTTTTGCAGTAATATCCATTGCAACTTTTGCCAAATACATATTAGTACCTATTCCAGCAGTTGCAGTTATTCCAGTTGTTTTATATACATCCTCTATCATTTTTATAACTAATTCCTCTGCTGTCATTTTATAAAATTTTAAATAGTTAGTTATATCACAAAAAACTTCATCTATTGAATATACCAATATATCTTCTGGTGCAATATATTTTAAATAAATATTATAAATATCTGTACTATACTTCATATATAATTTCATTCTTGGAACAGCTTTTATAAAATCAAGTTCTAAATTAGAATTACTTTTTAATTCAGAATCAATATAAGACCTTCCTGTAAATGGTTTATAATTGTTTTCTTTTCTTCTCTTATAATTTACCTCTTTAACCTTTTGTTTTGCTTCAAACAATCTACATCTTCCAGATAAACCATAAGATTTAAGAGATGGAGAAACGGCAAGACATATTGTTTTATCAGTTCTTGATTCATCTGCCACAACAAGATTAGTATTTAATGGGTCAAGATTTCTCTCTCGACATTCTACTGAAGCATAAAAACTTTTTAAATCAATACACATATATGTCTTATCCATATTGCTTTCTCCTTTCTTTTATAATTTTTTGTTTATTATATTATATCATTAAAATACAAGAAATATCCTTTTCCAAAATTTTTTATACTATTTTTCTTGTAAGTGTAAAATATTTATTATTTTATGTATCAAGGCTATTTCTTTATTTTAGAAATAACCTTTTTTATTTTAGTATATAGAATTAGTATTCCTATACTTAATTTTAAAATTGCAACTAACATACTTACTCAGCCTTAAAATAATTAAATTGAGATGATTTACTCCACTCGTATGCACTCCACATATCTGTTTGATTAGACGCTGGATCAACCATAATAACATTATTACCATTTACTCCTGTGACTACAACCCAATGTTGATTTCCCGGTGTTGCTCCTTTTACTTCTTCCGTTACAAAATAACCTGCATTTACATATTGAGTAATTAAGGCTAATTTTTCACTTCTGCTTTTTCCTCTTAAATTGACATTACCTACATATTTAAAGTTAGGAACAACTTTACTAATCGGTCCATAATATAAATTACCTCTTTCATCAAAGCCACCATTTTTATTTAATGCTTCTACAAATGTTCCCGGATTAAATGGCTCTATATTTGGAGTAGGCACTCCTGACTTTTCAATTAGTATTGCTATTGAAGTAACTAGACACCCAATATTTCCTATTGTACTATTAGTATTACCTATTTTTATATTAGACCAACTCTGCCCTGCTTGTCGCCAATTAACATATTCGCCTGAATCAGTAGCACCATAAATAACTCCGTTCCACAAACTTGCATATTTGTTATCAGTAAGTTCGGCTAATTGTTTATTTTGAGCTGGTGAAAAGTGATAATCATTTTTCATTTGTTCTAGTGTTTTTGTATTTATCTTGATATGCAATACTTTCTTCTGTACTTGTTTAGGCATTTCATCTGCATTAGTTCCTTGTTCTGTAACCATTTCATCTTTTACTTCTGATGTCAAACTATTCATATCCCAGAATATTTGTTTAATAACATTTTTCTTATTATCATCTATTGTCATTACATCTTGTTGATTCACACCATTAGATTGCTTTATTGTGTATACTGTTAGGACATCTTTCCAACTTGCCATACTTCCCTCTAAAACATAATCGTCGTGTGGATTAGAGTCTTGAATAGATTGTAACTTATCAGAAAATTCCTGATTACATTCTGCTACAACTGTATTCATTGTAATAGAATTAGCACTCGTTTTTTGACTACTAAAAAATATACCAAAAATTGAACTACACATTAAAGCAACTAGACATATAACTATGATAACGATCACGGCTACCCAACCTCCTGCAACAATGGCAGCAACCAAAGCCTTTGTTCCGGCTATGATTGCTTTTATTGCAGATATTGTTGTTTTAACTGCAACCTTAACTCCTTGTGCAGTTCTCTTGGCTGCTTCTTTTGCAATTTGTGTTGCTCTTTTACTTGCCTTAATTGTTTCTTTGGCAGTCTTTTCAGTTTTCTTTGCCACTTCTTTACTTGTTTTAATAGCAGTTTTAGTATTTTTAACTGTTGATTTTACTTTTCTTTTATCTTTTATTTTCTTTTTTAATTGTTTGATTTTTGCCTTTGATTTCTGATAATTTTCCTTGGTTTTCATAAATGATTTTTGACCTTGTTTATTAAATTGATTAACACTTTCATCAAAGGCTCTATCAGTAGCAAACTTTATTTTATTACTTGCATATTCATTACTGTTAATATCATTACTAACAGTTTCTTCTGCTTTTTCTTTTGTTCTTACAATATTATCTTTAAATCTTTCGGTTTGAACTACTGCTTTGTTAATTGTTTTTACACCTTTTTTTGCTATATCTTTGACTTTAATATCTGCCAAGATAACCACCTCCTAACTGTTAATTACCTTCGCCGGGTTTCGTAGTCATAAGTTTATATAGTTTAGTATTTGTTGGGAACTTGTTTATAAATGGAACTAATGAACTACCTACTTTTAATAGTCCTTGTCCTGCTCCGACATTCGTGATATAGCCCATTTGTAGTTCAGATATATTAAGTAACTTTGCTAGTTCTAATCTATCGGTACTAGCCTGATTTAGCATTACTATAAACTCACTATTAGCTAACATTGTTCTAGCAGTATGACTTTGTAACAAGTCATCAACATTTTGTGTTATACCAGTACAATATGCACCGTACTTTCTCACACGTTTCCATAAAGTGAATAGGAAGTTAGCAGAATATTCGTGTTGAAATAATAGATAAATTTCATCAATAAAAATAAAGGTATTTCTACCTTTACTCCTGTTTGTGGTTATTCTATTTAAAATACTATCAAGAACTACTAACATACCGATAGGTAATAATTGCTTTCCTAAGTCTAAAATGTCATAACATAATAATCTATTATTAGTATCAACATTTGTGTTTTTAGCAAAAGTATTTAAACTACCATTTGTAAATAATTCAATAGCAAGGGCTATTTCTCTTGCTTCTGGTTCATTTTGTTTCAATAATTCTTCTCTAAAATCTTGTAATGTTGGTGGAACTCCTTGATAATTTCCTTGTTGATAATGTCTATAAACAGAAGCCGTACATCTATCAATAATAGACTTTTGTTTTGGACCTAGATTGTTACCACCAATAAGTTGTTCACATAGAGAAAGTATAAACTCTGATTTCAAAATTACTGGGTTAGCACCATCTCCATACTCACTATTTAAGTCCATAGCATTTATATGATTATTACTTGTTGCAGATATATGAATTACCTCTCCACCAAGGGCATTTATCAACTGTGAATACTCTCGCTCTGGATCAATAATTATTACATCTGCATTAGGGTCACGAAGTATTACTGATACTATTTCGTTCTTTCCAGTAAATGATTTACCAGAGCCAGAAACTCCTAGAATAAACGAATTACCATTTAATAATTGTCGTCTATCTGCAATAATCATATTTTTACTTATAACATTTTGACCATAATAAATTCCGTTTTCGTGATTTATCTCTTGTACCCTAAAAGGTATAAATACTGCTAGACTTTCAGTAGTCAATGTTCTTAAAGCGTCTATCTTTCTAACTCCAAAAGGCATTACAGTATTTAGTCCATCCATTTGTTGATATTTGAGTATTGAGAACTGACATAAATGTTTTCTAGCAGTAGTTAATAAACTTTCAGTATCATTGTCTAATTGTTCCTTACTATCTGCCGTATGCACCATTGTTAAAACGCTTAAAAACATTCTTTGGTCACGAGTTGTTAAATCATCTAAAAACTCTTTTGATTCAATCCTTTGTTGCTCTAAATCATAAGGTATTACTGCACTAAAATTATTATTAGAATTTTGTCTTCTTTGCCAGTTTGTTATATTCGTTTCAACACCTAGTCTTCGATTCTCCACCTCTCTAACTGCCTCGTCCATAGGAACAGGTATGACATCAATGCTCATCATCATATTTCTGTTTAAATCTGTAAGTTCTGCCACCATATTATCTTTAATATAACTTGCGTATTCTTTTAAGAAAATGACTCTACCATATTTCTTACCCATTTTAAAATAATCTTTTTCAAACTCAAAACTATCAGGGCATATAAAATCTTTAAAACTATGTCCTTTTCTCATATTTTGTATCATATCAAAAGTAAAAGCATTTTCTTCTCCTTGTCTATAAAAATCGTGACATAGTCTTAATCTATCTTCTGCCTCTAATTCAATACATTTTGAACCTAGTTGTGAAAAGTGATTTATTAAATCAGCACTAATTCTTGTAAAATAGTTTCTTGCTTCTTCTACACTTTTTTTATTAACTGAAACTGTTATAAATTTTTCTTGTGTGATTCCGTTTGCTCCTGTTGCCTTATCTAAAAGCATTTTATTATATTCTTTCCTATATTCATCTAACTTGTCATTAGATAATGGTAATAAAATATTTTTTTCAAAGTCTATTTTGTTTAATCTTCTATTTAATATAGTTATTTTAGTAGTTGCTCCTTTATCAAATGAATTTAATAACTCGCTATATTCTAAAAACATACCCTCTTTATCTGCCCTACTTGCAACTGCATAGTTTATATCAGTAAATCGGTAACATTTTGAATATTTATTTTTTCCTACTTGAAATATTCCATCTTGCCATATTCTAGTAACAGGTATAACATCTTGTATTCCTTTTGGAACTACAAATGCTTCTTTATCTTGTTTAAATAGTGTTCTTAATGTCTTCACTATTTTCACCCTCCTTTTCTAATTTATCTTTTAATAATTCGTAGTAAAAATTAACTGGTTTAAAAGTTAGATTCTTTGGTATTAAAAACTCTGATTTAATATAGGCGTATAAAAACTTTTCGGCTGTCATACCGTTATAAGTTACAAAACCTATTGCAGCAAAAGGTGCAGCACCTAATATACATACCCAAGACAAAGTTTCTATTCCAAAGTGTCCTTTTAATAAAAAGTATAATAATACTGCTACACCACAAGCCAATATAGAAAAAACGAACTGCCTTAATGACAGTCCGAAGAAAATGCTTTCTGTATAGTTTCTTATTTCTCTATTTATTTTTACTTCCATTTGTACCTACCTTTCTTTGTCCTTTTTATTTTTATCAAATGTGTTTGCAAGATTTCCACCAGACAATACTTTATTAAAATCTTGCTTTGCTTTTGAAATATTTTCGTTATAATAATAGCCATAAGCCCAGTCAATTTTTTTATCAGTGATTTTATAGTTAAATGCAATAATATATTCTTTGCTATTGTCTTGCATTGTTTTTTCAATTAAAGCAACTGGTTGCTTATTTCTATAACCTAAATCTATAACATACATACCACCATCAAGCATTCTAGTAGTATCTCTATCAATTGTTTCTCCAATAAATAAACTGTGTTGTTCTCTTATGAAATCCTTGTTATCATTTACCCAACTTTCTAACATTTCATAAGAAGAATATTTTTCATTTTTGTATTCTTCGCTCTTTAAAAATTCCCCTGCAATCATATCGCAGAAATCATAACTAACATCATTTTCTGGTGTTGATGATTTTAAAAGCATATCATTTAACAAGTCGTATCCTAATACAAATGTGAAATACGCCTTTTCACTTTCTATAACAGTTTTATCAATATAAAATTCATCTATATAATCTCTAACATTTTGTTTTAATCCAATAGTATTTAGTGAAACTGTTTCTATTTCTTCCCTTTTGTCATAATCTTGTTCATTTTCATATATATGGACAAGGCTTTCTTTTGGATTATCCAAATTTAAGTAATCAACCTCTATGATATAACCTTTATATTTCATAGTATCATTTATTGCTAGTCCCTCAAAATATTGCATAACATCTGGTGTATCAAAACCAGTATTTTTATCTAAATAATCTTTTGTAATTCCATTGTCTGCACAATATTGTAGATATGCTTGAACTCCATCTTTGTACTCAATATCTTCTGGATATAACTCGTGAATAGAGTTCCAAATAGAATAGTGAACTTCATCAGTCATATAGCCAATTCTTTTACCTTCTTCTAAATAGTTATAGATATAATAATCAAAATTATAATCCCACTCTGGAACTTCAAGATACCCTCCATCATACTCCTTTGTAAAAGGCGTAAACTCTATTGCCTCACCATAATTATCACTTGCTAATACAAAAGTATTATCATTATCTGGATCATACAAAATATAATCAATATGTTTATTTTGATGGTCCATTGTATCTTTTAAAAATGTTTCTATATCATTTTTTATTTTTTCTATCTTTTCGTTCATTTGACACCTCCTATAATCCCATCATTTCACGAACGACTCTATCAGATAACTTTATTGTTCCTACAAGCACTAACATATTGAAAATTAACTCTCCAATATATTTCCACACCTGCGTGACTGCTGCTGCATTTGCGTCCACTACTGGTGGTGAACTTGCAAATAGAGAGAATATAATACAAGATAGGACTATAATTGCTCCCTCTAAACAAACTGCACAGTAAGATTTAATAAAACTTTTTCCAACACTTTGTGTAGGTTCTCCTGCAAAAGTAGATAACGGTATCGGTGCTATTGCAGTATAAAGATATAACTTAAAGAATCTTCCATAAACAGTCATTATCATTATGAAAGATAATACTGTAATAAATAAGCCACCTATCAACGTAACTGCCCATAGTGGTATGGATTCAAAGAAGCCACATTTTTCTACTGCCGTTATAATTTCCTGTGGTAATGTTGTGCTTGTTGCTCCACCTAGTCCTGAAGCCTGAATAATTGTAGATATTACTCCTTGAACTATCTTAAATAATGAAAGCATTAAATCTAGTCCATAAGTTACCACTATCTTTGCGATTGCGAATCGTATAAATAATTTAAGAGCGTGTTCCGGTTTCTTTACTTCTGTTATAGAGCCACAAGTTTTCATTACACCAACCACAAAGAATAACACCAACAATGCAAGTCCTATGGCTTGAACAGCACCGTGAATATTTAGAATTACATTCCAAATGCTTCCACCCTTAAAAGTTTCCGGAGTTTGTGTAACTAATTGCCATATTTCTCCTAACTTTGAATTCCAAGTATCAAGTGCATTTTGTAAATTTTGCACTACCCAATTATCGCTCAATATTAACACCTCCTTGTAAAAATAAGATGAGGACGAGTAGAATATTTACTCGCCCTTTGATAATTGCTTAACCTGTTATCATATTTAGGATTTCTTTTGCAAATGTGATGACAATACCACCTGCAACTGTCAAGAAACCATTGGCTCTTTGACTAGGGTCGTGACTCTTTAATGACAACCCTACTTGAACTATACCAAAGCCTAGCAAAATCATACCTATTGCCCTAATTAGTCCAAAGATAAAGTTTGATAAGTTATTTACAACTGCCATTGGATCATCTGCTGCTAAAACATTCATACTTGTTCCAATAGTTATTGCAAAAAGACTTACTCCTAATACATAAGCCTTAAATAATTTCTTTCCTTTACTACTCATTTTTAATTGTTTACTATTTTTATTCATAAATTTCATTCTCCTTTTCCTTTAAAATAGTCTTCAACTTCTTCCGAAGTTATCAATTCATAGTCATTTGCTATATCTTCAATTTCTGTGAAATCATAGTTATCTACATTTTCATCAATACTAATTGAAGCAATAGCATTTTCTGTTCCTCCGTGTAAGTAAGGTTTTTCTTTTCCATCAGTAGTAAATGCTACATTCGGATGTTTTAAAATATCATACTTAAAGTCCATTACTGGTCTTTCTCCTCTTATAAAAAGAATTGCATATTTATTATCAAGTAACCTTACTTCATCAGGAGTTAGTAACTCCCTACCACTTATTTGATAGTTTGTTGAATAATTGCCACTTCTACCACTTGATTTTCCATAAGTATTAGTGTCAATCGTTTCTTTCCCCAAGAGTTCTGAAACATACTTGTGAGTAGATTGCTCGTTTCCTCCTAGGTAGAGAAATTCATCGCAGTTTCCTACTATTGACTCCCATTGCTTCTCAAAAAGTGCTTTTAATTGTGCTAGATTTTGAAGAATAATAGATACTGAAACCTCTCTTGAACGCATAACTGAAAGTATCTTATCAAAATCATCTGGAAGTGAAACATTGGCAAACTCGTCCATTATGAAATGAACGTGTACTGGTAAACTTCCTCCGTATTTATGGTCTGCCAAAAAAAACAACTGTTGAAACAGTTGCGTGTATAAAATACTTACTAAAAAATTAAAACTTGTATCATTATCTGGAATCAAAGCAAATAATGCTGTTTTCTTTTCTCCTAATGATGGTAAATCTAATTCATCAGTAGCAGTTAAAGAAGCCAAACTTTCTAGGTTAAATTTTTCTAATCTTGCAGCCAAAGTAATCTGAATAGATTTTAGTGTTTTAGCAGAACCACTATGATAATCACGGTAATACTTAACTGCTATATGCTCTGGTTCCCTTTCTTCTAATCTATTAAATAAAACATCTAATGGACTTACATAAGAGTCATCATCTTCGTGTACTTCTCCTGCTCGAAGTAGTTCCATAACCATTGGGAAATTTTGCTCATCCTCTGGTGCTTCGTATTTAAGATAAAATACAAGTGCTAGTAGTAACATACTTGCAGCAGTGTCCCAGAACGGATCATTAGACTGGCTACCCTTTGGTGTTGTTGACTTAAATAAATTGGTTACAAGTTTTTGAACATCATTGTCATTTTTTAGGTAAACGAACGGGTTGTAAAAATGACTCTTTTCCATATTTATTAAGTCTAATACTTTTACCTCATAACCTTTCTTTTTCAATAATTCGCCTGTGTCCCTCACAATTTCGCCCTTGGGGTCTAAAATTACCATTGAGGTATTGCATTGCATTACATTTGGTTTGCAATAAAACCTTGTCTTACCTGCTCCACTACCACCACAGACTAAAACATTTAGATTTCTTCTATGCTTTTTTCCATTTAACCCTATACAAACATTTTGAGTTAATAACTTATTTCTATCCATAGGTAGTTGTTTGTACTTTTTATTTATCTCATTTGCATTTCCCCACCTCGCAGAGCCGTGTTCTTCTCTCCTACGGTAATTCTTTTTAGTAGATAAATAAATTGTAATTGCCATTACATAGCCAATAATAAATATTATTATTACTTTTATTGAACTATCACACCAAGTAATATGAAAAGGATTACCAATAACACCTGAAAAATCTTTCATTATTTGTGGTAATCCTCCATTTACTGATGGTGCAATTAAAAGTGCTAACCATATTGTCGGTATTAGTCCAAGACAATACAACCACTTTGGATAACTAGAATCTGTATTCATCTCTCCTCATAGACCTTGTGAGAACTTTTTTTTTAGGTGGGGCGTCAATGGCTCTTAATAAAACCTCATCAACATATTCTGTATCTTTGCCCTCTTTAATCATTTTATTTCTAAACTCATTTAAAGCATTGATAAGAATACCTAACTCGTATTTATCAAGTTCTAACACTTTAATTTCTTCTTTCATAATTCCTCCTATCTTTCGTGTTCCTTATTTTTTTGTGCTTTTGAAATAGTTTCAAAATATGCACACATTCTAGTATTTATATCTTCCATATTGCTACGCATAGAAGTTAATTCATTTCTTACCTCACTAGCACTCATATTTTTAAATGCCTCTGGAATAGTGTTAATATTTATATCTGACACATCAATTCCATATTTCTTACACAACATATATGAAGTAGATTCACATTTAAAATTATCTAGTTCAGTATTTCCTGTTTCTTCAAGTGCAGACCTAGTTAGTTCTTTTGCAAGTTGTTTAAATATTGTTGGAGTTTCTCCACCCCTTTTAACATATAAAACATTATCTTCCTTACTCCATAGTGCAACTTTATCACTATTTGGAATTTCGTCTACTGCCTTTATATCAACAGGGCAGTCTTTTAAAAGAGCAGTTAATTTTACTCTATCATCATAATTGATAGTTCTTGGCTTTTGTGTAGAAGTTGTTTGTGATATATCAAACATTTTCTTAACATTGTATGAAATAGCAGAACTACCATCTGACCTTGTATAAGAATCTCCCGGTTCTAATATCTTAATACCATTTGCACCTTTCTTTATAAATGCTCCGGATTCTTTCCAATCATCAAATTCTTTTATTTGTGTGGCATTAGGATAAGTAGCAGATATTACAAGTGCATTACCAACAGAGTATTTGTCAAATCTTCCTTGAACATCTAGGTATTGTTTATACTTGTTAATATCTGTTTTTATCTCATCTGCTGTTTTGTCCATTAAATCATATACTTCTTGTCTTTCTTGTTGCTTTCTTTCTCTCCAAGCATTTTTATCAAAAGATTTATTTGATTTAGTGGTATTACTATTAGCATTAGCCATTATTTGGTCAAAATCATTCATATTCTATTACCCTCTTTCCTTTGATTTTTTCTTTTTTGATTTTGGTTGTTTGTGTTTAGTGGTTTTGTTTTTTTCTGGCTTTTCTTTTTTAAGTTCATCTTTATCTAAATCTTTGTCTTTCTTCTGTTCTTCTCTTATTGCTTTTATTTCTTCTCTAACAGATGGCTTTTCAGATTTAGTACCCTTGTCTGACTTGTTTTTGTTGTCTAAGGTAGGCTCTGACAGAGGGCTTTTTTCTGTCTTTGCCACTTGGGGGTTTGACATTTCATTTTCCTCCTTGCTTATCGGTTTAGATAAAATATCATCAACCAATTTTTCTTCGACACTCTTAATAACAACACCTTTATCTTTACTGTCTTTTGATTTTTGAATTTCACTTTTAATAGAAGCCGTATCAACAGTAGCAAGATTAAATCTATCAACAATACGATTTATTTTACTTGCGTCTTCTGCTCTAACCATAATATCAACCATACCATCTACACTTTTACCTCTACTTTTTAAAGCACAAAATAAAACACCATATCTTTTTGCTTCCTCTGTGAATTTTCTTAAATCTTCTTCCTTAACAGTAAATACTTTAAGTTCTTTACCAGATTTAAGCATATTAGTAAGTCTTGTCTTACCTTTTGTTTGCTTTTGGTCTTTTAATATTGCAATCATTAGTGCAGCAATATTCTTTGCTCCACTTCCAGATAGTCTTACTGCTACCTCTAATCCTTGTAAACTCATTCTTACAATAGATTCAGCAGCGTCACCTGATGTGTTCATTTTTCTCTACCTCCTTTTCTTGATTTTTTTCATCAGATAATTCTTGAAGATTTTGTTCCATCTTCTTACTTCTTTCTATAATATCTTTACATAGCACCACCTCCTTTCGTAACGGATTTATTTCTTTATTTAAGTTATCTATTTGTTCCTTAATTTCTTCCTTTTCTTGTTTTGACTTTGACTTTTTATGTTTGTACCAGAGTTTACTTCTCTGATCCATAAGTTCTTCAAGTCTTTTTTCTTTATCTTCTTTAAACGCAAAAAACTGCTCGTCAGTTTTTAAATTATTTCTGACAAGCAGTCTTGTTTCATTTGATATTTCTTCCATCTTTCGTACATCAGCACGAATAGCAGGAGATAATTTTTGATAAGGATACTTTTTAGGAAATACTCTTAATAGATAACAATAGTGAATATATAAAGCATAAAATCCTTTTGGTTTTCGCTTTTTATAATAGTTAGCATTATACTTTTTCTTGTTGCCATATTCTTCTATAAAAGGGACTCGCTTGATATGTTCTTCATCAATTCTTTGTTTAATTCTATCAATAGAATATTCATTACCAAAGTATCTTTCAATACGGATATTTTTCTTATATGGACTTCTTTTTATACTTAACTTATTACCTCTATAAATCAACTCATAGTCCATTGCTTTCATTAAATCCTCAAAGTCATAATAAGAAGTAGCCATACCTATTGCTCTATCTAAATCATTTTTTGCAATAGAGTAATAATTTACTTTATTGTTGTTATCTTTTTGATAATTAGCAAAGTTGATTCTACTATTTCTGCAAGGCTTTTCTTTTATTACCGACAAGCCATATTCTTCACATAGAGAATCTGATAATCTTCTCAATTCTGCATAAGTTTCTCTTTTATCATAATATCTTTTTCCATCCTTAAATGATACAGAGTTTATTACAAAATGATTATGATAATGATTAGTGTTAAGATGTGTACTAACAACAACCTCAAACCTATCTCCCCACATTTCTTCGGCAAGTCTTACTCCAATAGCGTGACATTGTTCCGGAGTAACTTCTCCCTCTGCAAATGACTGAAAGGCGTGAAAGCCAAGTATTCCTCCTGTCTTTCCATATTGCTCTTTTGTAATAGTCATTTCTTCTAATGCAGTTTTAGGATTACAATTCACACCAGACACATAAAATTGCTTTTCTGTTTTATAATCTGCTTCAACATAATCAATAACATTGTGTAAATCATAATAACTATCTTTTCCATAATCACTATTGATAGTCTTTTCAATATTAGTAGTATAATCTATTACATTGTCTAATCTCTTTTCTATTTTCCATATTCCTGTTGTTGCAATTTTTCCCACTCCTTTCATTTTTGATATAAAAAAAGAGCAAACCATTTCTGATTTACTCAATAAATTGTAATTTGTTATTATTTATTTCTTTTAACAAGTATTACTCCAATTACCGTTATAACAACAATCATAAATGGAGCTACTTTAAAATATACCCACTCAAATGAATGCCATATAGTTCCAATAACTGCCCATTCTGGATTACTATAATCCCAATTTTGATACGGACTACCTAACACAGCTAATAAGATAAATAATAAAATCAAACAAACATCAGTTATTATCAAAGTATTAACAAATATATTTCTTTTTTGCTTTTGTTTTTTGGATAATTGTTCATTAATGACCTCTAGTTTCTCTGATATTACCTTTAAGTCGTTTTTTTCTTGTTCATCAATGTTCTCTCCAAGAATTGTACTAACTGGTGTTTCAAATACCTCCGATATAGATATTAACATTTCTGCATCTGGAACAGATAATCCTTGTTCCCATTTCGATACTGTTTGTCTTACAACATTTAATTTAACGCTTAATTCTTCTTGAGAAAGTCCTTTATTTTTTCTTAATGTTTTCAAATTATCTTTTAACATTTATAATTCCTCCTTTCGTTAAATAAATTGTATGACAAATACCCTGTTGCTACAAGCAATGCATTTTAACATATCTATTAAACACTGTTATATCATAGCTTTTAACTAATTTATAAATTGTAATTTATCTAACAAGTTTCTCTATCGAATTGTATTCATCTCCACTTATTTGATATATACCATTATATGGTTGTTCAATATAATAACTATTGTTTTTCTTATATACGAATATTGTAGATACTCCAGCTTCTATAAAATGAAAATCAACTTTTATTTCATCATCAATATTTACAGGTGCATCTTGTATGCTTTCGTTTTTAGTAACTCTTTTTGTACCATTTAAAACATATAGTATATCTTTCATTTCTTCTCTGCCATTAATACTAATATCTTTTTCATTTTGATTTAATGAAATACTTTCTAATTTTTCAAGTTGAGGTAAATTGAGTGTATAAGTCCTTCTATCTCTAAAATGATAAAAAACTCCTATCACTAACACTACTAATACAATTATACCTAATACTGCAAATAATACATTTTTATTTTTCATACCCATTCCTCCAATCATTTCAACAAATTACTATTTAGTGATTAGATTTAATTCACTAAAAATATCTTTTAAAGATATAAGGACATTTCTGTTATCAATCATAAATGAAAGAAAATCATTTTTCTTATCATTAGTATCTAGCCTATTCATTACTACTGAAATAACATCTGATTTTATATTTTGTCTATCTAACTCTTTTAATATTGAACAATCTAAGTTTGATAACATTACTACCCTCTCCTAACAGTAATAATTATATCATTTAATTTATTTTTTTACCATAATTCGGACAAAATTCATTCATCTTTATCTGGTCTTAAATATTTGTTTTTCATATCAATAATAAACGCATCTAATTTATCAATTTCTTTCTTTAAATGAGGTACATCTATTACACCTTTTGCATTTGCAATTCTGGCTATCTGATTTATATTATTTCCAATGTTGCGAATATTTTTTATTTCCTCATAAAATTGCTCTGACGGTTTCTCTTTCGGTTTATAACCTACAATAAGATGTCTAATATAATCTGAGGCATTCATACCAACTGCTTGTGACTTACACTTCATAATATATTCTTCTTCATCATTAAGCCATATTTGTTTTTTTATTCTACGACTTCGCATTTAACAACCTCCGGATCTTCTTCGTGTTCATTATCTCTTAATACTATTTGTCTTTCCAGTTCACTTATACGATTTACTTGTAAGCAACACATCAAGGTGGTCATTGCAAGACCTCCTATGATGAACCCTAAAACAAAAAACAATAATTCACTCATTACTATCACTTTCCTTTCTTCAATATACAGTTTTGTCTAGCAAGGGGATTGGGGATTTCCCCACAAGCGAATTTATACGGGAGTATAAATTCAGTGCTGGCTAGACATAAGTTTTATTCCCCGAAAGAACACTTGCCACAATAAGGACAATAGTGTTTGCAATTTTCACATTGCATTTTCATAAAAGATTCTGCGTCTAATTCATCATCATCTTCCTCAAAATCTTCTTCTGTTTCTTCTTCAATTTCTTCAACTTCAAACTCGATTGGTATAGTTGTATCTATCTCAATAATTTCATTTTCTATTACAAATTTTGCTACAATCAATGCTGCTTCTTTTTGATTTCTTGCTTCAATTTCAAAATAATCTTCATTAACATTTGTAACTTTTACTTCATATTTTTTATCTTCTATTTCACTTAAAAGACCAACTTCAATTAGTAAATCTTCAATATCAAGTTCTAATTCCTCACACATTTTTACAAATGGAATCAAGTAAAAACTTGGCTTTAATCCATTTTCAAACCTTGATATTTCTGCGTGACTTATACCAATTTTTTCAGCAAATTTTCTTGTTGAAATACCTTTCTCATTTCTTCTTGTTTTAATAATATTTGCTAATTTTAAATAATCAAATTTCATAATTTTCACCTTTCTTTTTCATATCTTTTTTTATAATTTATTCCTACTTTGGCACACAAAAAGTCATTGAAATCCTTTCCAATTTTAGGTGGATCATCAATGACTTCATATTGTTTTGGAAGAACAGTTTTAAGTGCCATTGTTGCTATTCTTCCTGCACTATCATTATCAAAATGCAGATATATTTTTTTAATATTTTGATTCTGATTTAGATAATAATTTAATGCTAATGGTATCTTACTTTCATCAATTTTTTTAGCCGGTTGATAAACTCCTGCTAGTGAAAGTAAGTTATCATTATACCACTCTTTGTTTTCTAATTTATTAAGCGTTGCGTATGATAATAAATCAATAGCACTTTCAAATAAATGAACTGTATCACTTTTTTCTATTGAATCTAATTTAAAAGAAAATGCTTTATGACTTCCGTATGCGTCTTTCATATATCTACTGTTATTTGTTGCTCTGACTCCTGCATATCTTGGCACTTTGTTTTTATCATAGCCTACAAATACTACATTGTGATTAGGTAAATCTTCATATATTAAACGATTATCTATACACTCACTTATAATATCTTTATCAATTCCACGACCAATTAAATAACTCATAACTTTATCTGTTGTAGTTGATTTTTTTGGCAAAATAAGTCTTACATTTTGAACTTTTTTAGGTTGCTGATATACAACAGGTGGTCGATCATTTGAGTACCCTAAAATAGTTTCTACTGCCTGAATAAAAGTATATTCTCTAACTTGAATTAAGTATTCTAACGCACTTTTTCCACCTATTCCTCTTGAAAACCAATACCACATACCATTACTTATTTTTAAACTATCGTGTGTTCTAGTCATATAAGTATCTCTACTAAAATGCACTAATTCATCTGGTTCATAGTTTTTCAAATAAGTATATAAGTCCATTTCTTTTGCTTTTCGTATTTCTTCCGGTTGATAATAAGCCATACTATTACCTACCTTTCCTTTGTTTTTTTCTTTGATTGTTTTGCTTTATATTCTTCTGCTAATTCTGCTATTATTTCATCAGTATTATCTTCTAATAATTGATTTATATTTAAGTCAGAATCCATCCAACCTTGATATAAAGTTTCCAATGAATTTTTTTCATTTTTTAATGCTTTTATTTCATCTAAATCATACCTTTGTGATTCTGGATAAAACAAACACATTAGTTCTTCTTTCATTGTAGTTTCATAAGATTTATCTATTATTTCCTTTGAAGTAAGTGTTTCTAATTCTTTCTTATAAGAATCAAATTCACTTTCTAATTTAGAATATAATTCTTCTCTAATTTTTTCTTCCATAATGTCACTTTCCTTTCTATAAAATAAAAAAGAGCGAAGATAGTTTTTACTAAAATCGCTCCCTTTGGTCATTTTACCAATTCCATTTCTTTCATAAGATAGTAGAAATATTTTCCTCCTAAATAAAACATTTTCTTTTGTTCAATAAGCATTCTATCAATACAAGAAGTAAAGTATTTTACTAATAATTCTACTTCTTCTTTTGTTAATGAAACTGATTCGTTATTCTCTATTATTGATTGAATTTTACTATTTGTACCAGTTATCTCTTGGCAAGTTCTGTTGAGTTCCATATACTCTTTTTCATTGTTTAGCTGATGTGTTTGTTCATTAAGCACATACCAAAATAATTCATCAAATTTCTTCTCCATTTCCTTATCAAAATCCATATATTCATCACCTTTCCTTTTGGATGTGAATATTTTAACACAATAGGCTTTTAGAATTAAATGTGCGATTTATCTCTCATATTCTTTTTTACAATCTTGACTATCATCACTTATGTCATTACCATCATCAATGATTTCTTTGTCTTTGTTATTAAGATTTAATTTTATATTTAATTCATCTAATCTCTTTGACTTTGTTTTCAATTCTTCCTCTTGTGGGAATGGCTTTTCAATTTCTTTTTTAGCACTTTCATAATTCTTTTTAGTATCTTCAAGATTATTTTCTATACTAGAAAGTCTTGTTTCTATACCATTTAAAACATTATCAATACGGGTTATATTTCCACTAGGATCACTACCTAATTCAGTTTTATATGATAAATTATTCTTCATACTAGCATAGAACTTTCTGTCCATAGTATCAAAAGATAATATAATTTTAAAACCTTTATACTCTCCAATTTCAAGTGGTTCTGGATTAGTCATAGACTTACATATTTCAATAATCTTTTCTCCTGCTTCTTTTCTTTCAGTAAAGTCTGTACCTTTTATATTCATTTTTTCAAAAGAATTATCTGGAGTATTATTATTGTTAAATACCTCAATATCTTCTTTCATATATTCAATTCTATTTTCTAATCTTTTTATTTCATTTGGATAATATTTAATCACTTTATCCTCTAATGCATACTTTTCACTCAAATAATTTTGTTTTAATAATTTTAATTTTGCGACCTGTGTATCAAGTTCTGTTTTTTCAATTATATCTGGATTTCCTGCTGCTAATGCTTTAATTTCAGCATAAGACAATGCAGTTTCATCAATATCTTCTGCAAACCTCACAGGAGTTTTTGATGTCATTATTTGTGAAATAAATCTTTGCTTATTTTCTACTAATTGATATAAGTATGCGTCAAAAGTTCCCTCTGTTACATATCTATAAATATCTACTTCTGGATTTTTATTTCCTTGCCTTATTATTCTTCCTGACCTTTGTATTAAGTCACTTGGTCGCCAAGGACAATCTAAATCGTGTAAGGCTATAAGTCTATCTTGACAGTTAGTTCCTGCACCCATTTTTTGTGTACTTCCTATAAGAACTCTAACTTGTCCTCGCCTTACTTTATTAAATAATTCTTGCTTCCTTGCGTCTGTGTTTGCGTCGTGAATAAAAGCAATTTCTTCTTCTGGTATGCCTCTATCTATAAGTTTTGTTTTTAAATCATCATAGACATTAAACTTGCCATCATTATGAGGGGTTGATAAATCACAAAACACCAATTGTGCAGATTTATCTTCACTTGTTTTATCCCAAATACTATAAATATTATCAGCACAAGTTGCTACTTTGCTATGCTCAAAATCTTCTAACATATCATTTGTAAGTCTTTGATCTAGTGCTAATTTTCTTCCATCATTTGTTATTTTTAACATATTATCAACTGATGAATCTACCATTCTATTTCTTATTTTCTCTGCTCTTTCAGATAAGTCTTTTACTAATTCTTTTTGAATTTCACTAGGCTCTATAACCACATTATGATAGTTGGCTTTTGGTACTGGAAGATTAAGCATTTCAGAAGTTTGAATGTCTGCCACTTCTTTAAAAAGTGCCATTAGTTCTGGTAAATTAAAGAACTTGGCAAACCTTGTTTTTGCTCGGTAACCTGTTCCCTCTGGACTTAATTCTATTGCAGTTACAGTTTCTCCAAAAGTTGAAGCCCAAGCGTCAAATTGTTGAAGATGTCTTTTTTCTAGTTCTCCATATTGCAAGTATCTTTGCATTGTATATAGTTCTACCATAGAGTTTGAAATTGGAGTTCCAGTTGCAAATATGACACCTTTACCACCTGTTAGTTCATCAAGATACCTACACTTCATAAATAAATCTGATGACTTTTGTGCTTCTGTTTGTGCTATACCACCGACATTTCTCATTTTAGTGTAAAGAAATAGATTTTTATAGTAATGGGCTTCATCTACAAATATTCTATCAACACCTAACTCCTCAAAAGTTACGACATCATCTTTTCTTGAAGTGTCATTTAATTTTGCAAGTCTTGTTTCTAAACCCTTTTTAGTTTTTTCCATTTGTTTGATAGAAAATCTTTCTCCATTATTATTTTTTAAATCTTGAATGCCCAAAGTTATATCTTCTATTTGCTTTTGGATTATTGCAACTTGTCTTTCAACTGACATTGGTATTTTCTCAAATTGTGAATGTGAAATTATGATAGCGTCATAATCTCCTGTGGCTATTCTTGAACAAAACTTTTTACGATTAGCAGTTTCAAAATCTTTCTTTGTAGTTACTAAAACATTTGCACTCGGATATAGTTGTAAAAATTCTTGACCAAACTGTTCTACAATATGATTAGGCACTACAAATAATGATTTATTACATAAGCCTAATCTTTTTGATTCCATTGCAGCAGCAACCATTTCAAAAGTTTTACCTGCTCCAACTTCGTGTGCTAAAAGTGTATTACCTCCATAAAGTATTCGTGCAATTGCATTTACTTGATGTTTTCGTAAGGTTATTTCTGGATTCATTCCATCAAAACTGATATGACTTCCATCATACTCTCGTGGTCTGATAGAATTAAATCTTTCATTATAAACCTTTGTTAATCTTTCTCTACGTTCTGGATCTTTCCATATCCATTCCTCAAAAGCAAGTTTTATTTGCTCTTGTTTCGCCTGTGCTATTGCTGTTTCTTTTTTATTTAATTCTGCTACTCTCTTACCATTTTCATCTTCATAGTAATCGTAAATTCTTGTATCTTTAAGATTTAAACTATCTTCAATAATCTTATAAGCACTTGCTCTACCAGTTCCATAAGTATTAGTTGCTTTAATATTATACTTATCATAATTTTTACCCTCTATCCACCACTCAGAAGTTGCTTCATTATAATGAACATTTATATTTTGACAAGCATAATTACTAGGATTTAATAAATATTCAATAAAGACTTTTATATCTTCAGGTGGAATCCAAGTAGAGCCAAGTCTAACACTTATTTCACTTGCACTTAAATCTTTTGGTTGAACCTCTTTTAAATATTTAACATTTACATTAAATCTTTCATCTGTTTCAGCAAAATGTTCTGCAATCTTTAATTTTTCTCTTACATTACCAGACAAATACTCATCTGCCGTAACCCAATGATTAGGCTCTCCATATTCAGGAACATTGAATATTTCTCCATCCAAATCTTTAAGCATTTTACCCATATCCATATTACAAAGTTTTTGCATAAAGGTTATATCAACTCTTGCCTTTTCGGATAGTGAAACAATTAAAGCGTCGTTTGCATTATCAACAGATGTTATCTCTGTTTTAGGCTTGATAGTTCTTTTTGTGAACATATCTGCTTTTCTTGCAAGATTTCCATTCTCATCTAAAATTTCAAGAGAACATAATAGATAATAACTTGAATCATTTGAAAAAGCAGAGTTATTACCTCTACTATTGATTAGTCCATATTTCTTTGTAAACCTATCATATAATTGATTTAATTTTACTTGTTCTCTCTTTATATCTTCATCTGGATAATCTTCTGTCTGATATTCTAAAAGAGTTCTAACACAGTCCCTTATTTCAATTAACCCTTTAACTCTATTTTCAGTAGTCATTGCTAATTCTTGTGGGTACATTCTACTATTTTCTCTAAAATATATTTTGTCATCTATTAAAGTGTATGAGAAGTTTCTTACCGTTAAATCTGCTTCAATGGAATTATCTTCTTCTCCTATATCATCTAGTTCATACTCTTTTACTTCGGCGTGTATATTTGAAATTGCTCTTTCTAACTTATCTTCTAACTTTTCGTCATCAGAGATACAAGCAGAATCATAGCCAAACCTAGTTGAAATCATTTCCATATTTCCTAGTATCATTTCTGGATTATCAATAAAATACTGATTAATTTTTATACCTTCATCATTTTCTCCAAGATATACCCAGTCTGGTTCAATATCAGTTATTGAATCTCTTTTTTGTAAGAAAATAATGTCTGATGTGACTTCTGTTCCTGCATTTGCTTTAAATGTGTTGTTAGGTAGTCTAATAGCACCTAATAAATCTGCTCTTTGAGCAATATACTTCCTAACACTTGGATTTTCTTTATCTAGTGTACCTTTGCTTGTTATAAATGCAATAACACCACCGGGTCTAACCTTATCAAGTGTCTTTGCAAAAAAGTAATCGTGAATTAAAAACTTATGCTTATCGTATTTCTTATCTAATACCTTAAAATCTCCAAACGGAACATTGCCAACTGCTACATCAAAAAAAGAGTTAGGAAGATTAGTATCTTCATAACCCTGTACTGCAACGGTTGATTTCTGATAAAGTTGTCTTGCAATTCTACCACTTATGGAATCAAGTTCTACACCATATAACTTACAATCTTCTAGTGAATCTGGTAACATACCTATAAAGTTACCAACACCACAACTAGGCTCCAATATATTGCCCGTTTTAAGCCCCATATTCTCTAATGCCTTATACATTGACCTAATTACTACTGGTGGTGTATAAAAGGCTGTTAAAGTAGATTCTCGTGCTTGTGAATACTCTTTTTCATCAAGTAAATTCTTTAATATACTATATTCATTACTCCAAGAAGAATCTTTTTCATCAAAGGCTTGTGGAAGTCCACCCCAGCCGACATATTTCGACAATATCTCTTGTTCTTGTGGAGTTGCAAATCTATTTTCTTCTTCACATTTTTTTAGAACTCTTATTGCTTCAACATTATTATTAAATTTTTCTCTTGGACTACCCTCACCTAAATTATCATTTGTAATTTTAAATTGATTTCTATCAGAAGTAGGTATTTCTGGGTGAATATCAAAACTTCTTATTTTATTACTTTTCTTCTTTTCAAATACTGGAACAATATTTTCTTCTTGAACTTCTGGTTCATCTTCAATAGGAAGTGATATTTCTTCTTTTACATTTTCCTCTATACTGCTTGGTTCTTCATTTGTATTATCTTTAATATCACTTACTTTAACTTTAAGATGATCATTTGCAGGATTTTCTTTTACTTTCCTATCAAATTCTTCTTTGGACATTTCACGATTAAATAAAGGATACCTAAAATCATATAATACGACATTACTGATTCCAATACTTAATATTTCATATTCATCTGCTCCAATATAAACTCTATCTCCTAAATGATATTGATATTCGTATTTTTCTTCGGTTGGTTCTTCAATTATTTTTTCAGCTAGATTATTACTTGCCTCAATAAATTCTCTTTCTTGGTCTTTTTCATCAAGCCACTTCGGATATTCTTCTAATTCTTTTGAATTAAGGTATCTATCTTCGTGAATAAGAGTTTTTATTCTTTTTTCAATATAATTCCACTTGAATAATTGTTCTTTGGCACTAGCGTCAAAATAGCCTCTATTAAACCTTACACCTTTATAATCAGTATTAACTCCAATTCCTGCTCCTTTTATTGTAGAAGTAGCACCACTTATTCCATATAAGTTTTTAAGATAATTTATATTATTCTCTGTTGATAAACTTTTACTAAATTGTTCGTAAATACTAAACTTTGTATTACGGTGTTGTTCTGTTAAATATCTATCAACAAACTCCTGTGTAAATTCTAAATCAGATACTGATTTTTCACTATTTTCATCAATAAAACTTAATTGGTCTGTTACACTTGGCAATGGTTCTATTCTATCATTTAACTGATTTAATAAAATCATTGCGTCATAGTGATAAGTTAAATCTTCCCAACTTACAAAACTTTCTGTATCTCTTGATAAGAAATTTCCTTTCCAAAATAAAATACCGTTGTCAAAAGTTTTATAACCATACATTTGGTCATCAACTATAACACCGGTATAATCTTTGTTAAATATTCCTTTGAGATACTCTGCTCTTTTTGTAACATCTTTTTCATTTTGTATAAAGTCTTTTATTTCCTTATTTGTTTTTCTTAAATGAGGAGTTGTACTTAATATCTGATTTATCTTTTCATCAACTACAACATAATGTGTTTTACTTTGACTTGGATCATAATTATTTAAGCATAAATCAATTCGTTCGCTACTATCTCCTCTGCTGATGTCTTCAAGTTGTTCATTAAGCCTATCCATTTCATAGGGTCTTGTTGTTTCATTTGTTCTGTTATCTTCTCTTTGGCTTTCATTTCTGATACTATCTGCTCTACTCTCTCCATTGCTACTTCTTGAATATTCATCAAGTGTTCTGGAAGTTGATTGCTCATTAATAGAGTCGTGTATAGAGATTTCTTGTTCTCTTTCAAGTACCTTAACCTCATCATTGCGTATTTGCCCTCCACTTGAATCTTGTTCTCTGGTATCGCTAGGTCTGGTATCTCGTAATCCCCTTTGCGTGTGTAAGTTATACTCATCATTATTCCTCCTTTCAACAGTTTTTCTGCTTTCACTTACATCATAAGATAAATCTTTATCTATATCAAATGTGCGAATTTTATTTATTTCATTTATTCGTAACTTTTTAATAGTGTTATAAATTTCACGAATACCCATTTCAGATATTTCGCTAGTGGCTACACCTAATCTAGTTATAGTTTCATAACTATCAAATGCTAATATTGGTGTAAAATCTTCATTAGTGAAATAAGCATTTGGATTTAATCCACACCTTTTAATCATTGAAAATGCAATACTATTTTCTAGTGCATTTTGAAACAATAACTGAACTGCTTCATCAGTCATTGGTTCAAGAGAACTATTTTCTCTATAAAACTTTAAATCTTCCAAATAATCTTGCATATTATCTTCAACAAGTATCTTTGATACAGACTTAATTGCAAGTCCAAGAGAACTTTTATCTTCAAGTTCTCCATATTTGTTTTCTAATGATTCAATAATATCTACTTCATAAGGTTTTGGAACTGACCATAATCTAAAACTTTTTCCGAACTTACTATTAGTATCTGCAATGTCAAATACATATCGTAAATTAGTATAACCATTATCTTCTGAAAGAAGTGCTATTCCTTTTGCACCACGATTAACCCACCTACCAACTTGCTTATTCCAAGCCTCTATCTTCGCACACGCTACTGCTTCTGGTCTTTGTGCATAAATTAAAACTTGATCATTAAAGGGGTATTTGTAGTTCATTGCTGCACATTCCAAGAATGACATCCAGTCATCCGGATTCTTGCTTATCTGTGTTAAGGTTTCTCCATATAGGTCTGTTATTAGTCTTAATTTACTCGCCATATTGCACCTCCTGTTCTAAATTAGACTATTATTCTTCTGACATTTTGCTCTTTTTAATTTTCTCCCTTACACTTAATAAGACTTCATAATAATTAGTATTGATAGGAATATTACCCATCTCATAAAACAATATCATAAATAAATCTACAATCTCGTTATTATAAAATCTCATATCAACTATTGTAGTTCCATCTTCTTCTGTTATTGGAACACTATATCTCAATAGTTTATCTTTCATTTTTGATGATTTGTTTGAATAATTTCCATTATCAGAATCAATCATATTTTCTAATATTTCTAGTAGTTTATTATATTCATCTACATTTAATTTAATTTTAATTGGTGGTATTCTTTTTGAATATGCCATTATAATTCCTCCTATCTTTCTCTATCTTTGTCTTGTTTTACTTTTTCATTTAAAACAATGTTATTTCTGTATGATTTTATTGCTTCTTTTACAGAAGTGTTGCTTAAAATATCATCTACTTTTGCTTGTGCCTCTTTTTTGCTTTTGGCTTCAACCTCAAAAGTAATAGTTCCATTTATATCAACATCAATTTCAAACTTTTTCATTTGCTATCATTTCCTTTCTCTTTATAACCACTTAAAAACTCTATAAATAATTGAGAAGTTTTATTATTGTTCTTTTTTACTAATTCCCATAAGTCAGAAATAATATAAAAATCTGACATTGTTAAATTAGGAATCTTTCTTACCTCTTTTATATCTAATGTTGCTATTTTTTTGCTCGTATTAAATCCATCATTAAATAGTTTTTCAAATGCTTTTGATATATTGTTTAAATTATATTTTTCTTCCAATTTAATCCTCCTAAACCTTTTCTACTAACTCACAAATATAGATAATTTGCTTATTAGTGTTGTGTCTGCAAGTTATTAAAGTTAGAGTGCTTTTTTCAGCATTTCTAACAATGTTAGCAGTTCCTGTTTTTTCTATATCATATTGATTTACAACTTTGTATTTGTACTCACTACCTCCATAAAAAATACTAACCTCATCATCTGTTTCCAATTTATATAAGTTTTTAAAAAATGCTATTCTACCACTACCAGAATGTCCTGCTAGTATAACATTTCCGTTTTCCTTATCTGGCATATCAGATTCATTAAGTATTAAAATATTTCGATTAACATTGTTATAATAACTGCCTTTACTTGCTAGACCTTTTTCCAGTCCTATCTTTGGTATTTTAATAACTGCAATATAATCAATCTTTTTAGTTTGAGTTGTGGTTGGCTTTTGTTGTTCTTCTTGCTTTTTTTCTTCGGTTGGTGTTGTTTCATCAGTTATTTCTTTTTGTTCTTCGTAAAAAGTATCTATTAGATTTTCTTCATTTTGATTTTGGAGATAATTGTATAGATATTTACCTCCAACTATTCCAATTCCAACAATAATTAGCAAAGATCCAACTATTATAAGTTGACTCTTACTAACCTTTCTATCTTTATTTTTGTTTTTTCTTTTTAACATAGACAATTACTCCTATTCCTCCAAGAGTTAGTAATGCTCCGGCAATTTCAATAATATGAGTATCAGTAATTCCTGTACTAGGAACTTCAACTACTACTTTTTCATCAGTCATTGTTGCCTTAACTACTTTTCCATCTTCTAAAATTTCAAAATACATTCTTTCAGGATTTAAAGTGTAACCCTCTGGGGCTTCTTTCTCTAAAATATAGTATTTTCCATATCTAATTTCTGGAATAGTAATTTTACCATTTTCGTCTGTTCTACCACTAAAAATAAGTTCATCTTTTTCATTATAAATTTCAATTAGTGTGTTAGGTAATGGCTCTCCTGTTGATACATCAGTCTTTGTAAATTCAAGAGTTCCAGTAATAGGTTTATCTTTCATTTCAGCCTTTGTAATTTCTCCATTTTCTTTTAATTCAAAATAGATTTTTTCATCTGTAATTGTATAACCTGTTGCAGCCTCTTTCTCAATGATATAGTATTTTCCAACTTTTAAATCTGTAATAATTACTTTACCATCTTTGTCAGTTTTACCAGTAAAGATTAGTTCATTATTTTCATTATAGATTTCAACGATTGTGTTTGGAATAACATCTCCATTTACAAGATCCTTTTTAGTAAATTCCAAAGTACCTTTCTTTAAGTAGTTTAAATTACTGTATGATTCAAAAACTATTGGTGTTTCATCATTTACTTCTTTTAATTCAAAATAGTGTTTATTACTATCTAATACATATTCATCTTGTGTTTTTACTTCAATTAAATAGTATTTTCCAAGAGGTAATTTTTTAGAAATTGCATAACCATTTTTATCTGTTGTAATAGTATCTACTTTTGTACCTTTTTCATAATAAAGATGATTTCCATCAGCAGATTTAACATCTTCTTCTGCATAGATTTCAAATGTTACACCACTTAATTTTTTATCTTTGTAAGTGTATTTTCCATCTTTAATTACTAAATTTTCTCCTGTTTTCTTAATTTCAAGTTGACCTTTTATTGGTGTGTTTTTATAAGTTACTGTTATAAAAGCACCATAAGTTGTATATGAATAATGAGTATCATTTCCTATTGTGAATTTTAAGCCATCTTTGTCTTTTAAATAACCGTTAGGAGCAGATACTTCAATCAATTTATAATTTCCAGCAGGTAGTTTTAAGTAAGTTATCATTTTGCCATTTTCATCTGTTTTGAACTCACTATAAACTTTTCCACCAACATATTGAGAAACATATTGATTTGAATCAGTATCTAAAATCTTGAAAGTTGTATTTGCAATAGCAATAGTCTTTCCAGTTTCGCTATCTACTTTGATTACTTGAAGATAAGCATATAGTGTATTATTTAAAATATTGTAATATTGTTCTTTTTCGCTTGTTTCATTTACTGTAATATAGAAATCATAAATCTTTTCATATCCAGTTGTTGTATTTACTTGATGGAACTTCCATACACCATAAGGTAAGTTCAATGAAGCATAACCATTTTTATCTGTTTTGATTTCTCCATATTTTTTACCATTTGGATAGTAGATTTCAAAGGTAATACCTTTTTCTGCATTTAAGAAAGTAGTGTTTCCATCTACTTGTTCATATTGTTTTAAAATACTAACATAGTTTTTAATTACTTTTTCTACTACATCAACACTAGCAGATTCTTTGCCTTTAATATCAACATTGTATCTTGTTGTATCAAGTTCATAACCCTCACTAGGTTTTATTTCTTGTAAATAATAATCATTCCAAGATAATACTGCATTACTCTTGAAATAACCATTTTCATCAGTAACTACTGTTGTTACTAATCTTCCTGTTGAAGTTTCATAAACTCCATATTCAGCACCTTTTAGAGTTGCTTGTCCTTGTGCATTACCAGTTTCGCTATCTTTCTTATGACCTTCAACAAATGCTGTATAAGAATTAACTCTTATTTTTGCAATTACTGGGTCAGTAGTTCCCGGTACCATCATATTTTGAATTCCATCTCCAACAAATAATTTATAACTAGAACTATATGGCATATTTTTTGTTAAAGTTAAATCAATACTTCCACTTCTTGTAGGTTTAATTATTAACTTATTACCATCAATGCTATAATCTGCTCCACTTACGCTTACAGAATAGTTTGATAATACATTATTTGTATCAGTTAGAGTAATAGTTTCTCCTACTTGTGCTTTATAAACTCCACCATTAAATGATGGTCTATCATAATGATGTGCAATTAAGTCTTCAATTTGTGCCTTTTCATTTGATACATCAAAAGTATCTCCTTTTGCCCAACGAGCAGTATGGAAAGTTGTGTTAGCACCACCACCAACTATTGTATCCCATATCATACCTTGTGTTGCTGCTCTATATTGTAAAGTTTGATGACCAGGATAAGTATAACCATAATATCCAATTAAAAGTATTCTTTCTTTTATCGAATTAGACAATCCAGTATCTTCCCAACTTCCTTGATTATAATGCGTTCCCTCTTTTACATTTGGTTGAATACAGTATGCTACTTCTCCATCCATATCGTAAAGAGTAAAATGCCAAGAATGATGTTCACTACCATCAGCCTTTGCTCTATCATACCAATAATCTGAGTAACTCATATTCAATGTTGCTGCATTTACTGCTTGAGCATTAACAGTAAACCCAACTAAAAGTCCTATTGCTAACAATAGGGTTGTTGTAAATTTCTTCATCTCTTTTCCTCCTCTCTTGAACATCTACCCGAGATGATACAGGCAGACCATAAAAAAAGCACTAACATTACGATTAGTGCAAATAATAATATTTTTAACATTTAATTTCCCTCACTTTCCGAAAAAAAAATGACTCTTTGTTAAGAGCCACTAATATTTACTTTTTAATTCTTGATCCAGTCCTTCGCCACTTCTGCAAAAGAAATGCAAATAATACCAATACTTTCCGTTTTCATCTATTGCAGATGGATAAACTCTAAAATAATTTATCTCTGGTTGTATTTGATTTTCTTGGTGTTCTTCGTTCCAATCTAAAACATAATCTAACTCTTTATTTTGAATTTCAGTACCTCTCCTTAAAGCCTCACTTTCAGAAGAAAACTCTTTTTTTCCGTGAGTAATAGAATCATAAAAAGTTGTTGACTCTTTGTTCTGTTGTCCTTGATTACTTGAACCATTATTTTTATTACTTTCGGTTGTTTTATTCTCTTGTTTTTCTTCTTGTAATTTGCTACTTGTAGTCGGTATATTGCTAGATTTAGTTTCTGCTTTTTTGGGAGTTTCAGAAACTTTTGTTGATTTTTTAGATTTATTTTCTCGTTTTGAAGTATCTTCTTTTGGACTTTCACTATTTCCATTTGTTGTTTTGTTTCCAGTTTCATCTGTTTCAGTAGTTATATCGTCTTTGCTTTGTTCTTCCTCTTGCAAGTTAAATTCCTCATCTTTATCTTCTACAACATTAACCTGTTCGTGGTTTGAATTTGTCTTTAAACATTTGGTTAGAACAAAAGCTCCACTAACTGCTACTGCAAAAACAACAATGACAACTAAAATGATTTTCTTTTTCATAACAATCACACTCCTTTATTTCTTTCAATCTAGCATATTCTAAAATATTTTGCATTTGTGTAAATACTTATATACTTTTTTCAGTTAGTAAATAAATAGTTAGTAATAATACTAGGGAGGATTGTAAGGAGGGATTTGTGGAATAATAACTCCCACTATCTTGCGTCCATAGACTTTTGTCTTTGGAGATGTTTCCCATAAAATTCAATGGCATTAACAACAAAATCTTCAATTTTTTTCTCCTCAATATTCTTTGGGAGTACATTTCTTATTCTGTCTGCATTAAATTTCATTTTGGGAATCTGGTTGGGTTTCTCCTCTGATAAAATATCTTCTATTTCATCAGTCGTAAGTGTTCCCTCTTGACTCATCTTTTTAAGTCTTATTGCTTGTGCGTGAGATGGTGTTGCTACATTACACTCAATGCAATCTAAAACTGCATATTGTTCTTCATCTTTTAGAAAAGATAATTCAACGGCTGGACTCAATGCGATTTGCTTTTCATCAACTAAATCTAATAACTCTGGTATTAGTGCAGTAAGTCTTATAAACCTTTGAATTTGGCTTCTACTATCTCCAACTTCTTCTGCAAGTAATTGAACAGAATATTTACTTTCTAACTTCTCCCCAACTTGGGCAGAAGTTAAATCTGTTCTTTTGCCTTGATGTGTTAGGGCTTCCAATTTCATTTTATATGCAAATGCTTTTTCACTCGGTAATATTTCTTCTCTTTGTAAGTTGCTATCTACCATTATAATAACAGCCTCATCATCTGTTAAATCTCTAACAATACAAGGTAGTGTTTCATTATTTGCTAATTGACTTGCATACTTTCTTCTGTGTCCAGATACCATTTCATATCTACCATCTGGCTTTTGTCTAACTAATGCAGGAACTAATACTCCATTTTCTTTTATGCTATCACGCATATTATACATATCTTCATTTTCAATGACTTTAAATGGGTGGTCTGGGAAATCATCAATATCACTTAATTTTATATCAATAACTTTTTCCAACTTATCATTAGTTCTTTCTTCTTCTGTTGTAAAAAGGTCATCTAACTTTGGCAGTGGCATTTTTGGTATGTTCTTTGCCATCATTAAGCACCTCCTTTGCAAAAGAAGAATATGCATTTGCTACCCTTCCACTTTTATCATAAGAAAACACACTTCCCCCTGATGAAGTAGATTCGGCAGTCTTAACTGCTCTTGGTATTTGAGTATTAAATAGTTTTAATATACTCCCATAATTGTCTTTTAATTGAGCTGCTATCTCTTTTGGAAGATTAGCCCTTGAATCAACTAATGTTAATAATGCTCCCTCTATTTTAAGCGTAGGATTTATTTGTCGTCTAACTTTATTTATTATCTTAAATAAATCAGTCATACCTCTTAAAGCAAAGTATTCACTTTGAACTGGTATAATAACACTATTTGCACTAGCAAGAGCATTTATTGTAAGCATACCTAAACTTGGTTGACAGTCTAAAAGTATATAATCATAGTCATCTTTAATACTAAATAAGCAATTCCTTAAAGTATATTCTCTACTCATTGCATAAGTTAATGAATTTTCTAATGCTGATAAAGAAAGATTAGATGGAATTAAATCCACATTTTCACTATGGTGTAATATACTTTCTTTTGTCTTAATTTCTTCATCATTCATAGATTGTTCCATTAAATCAGTTAAAGTATATTTCAATTCATTTTCATCATACCAACCTGCGTAAGTAGTTAAATTACTCTGAGGATCAACATCTACAACTAACACTCTTTTTCCTTGTTTAGCCAATGCTACTCCAAGATTAAATGTTGTTGTGGTCTTACCAACTCCTCCTTTCTGATTTGTGATTGCAATTACCTTGCACTTACTTTCTTGCATATTCTCGCCTCCTTTCTTTTAATTTAGCCACCTTAATTTAATAAGATGGCTATGTATTCCATTTCTGGCATAAAAAAAGAACTGACCATTTTTAATCAGTTCAAATATGTTATTTATTTAATTTCATTATTAGTTCATCAATACAATCTGTATATCTACCTTTCCCTATTGCCTCATTTCTAAATTCATTTAAGGCTTTCAATACTAATGAAATTTCATTTTTGTATATATGTATTTTTATTTTCTTTTTAAACATATTTTATTCCCCCTTTAATGTAATTTATACTTGATAAGGAATTTCTGCTGTTTGTGGAATATCAAGTGTTGTTGTGTATTTTTCAAATCTATCTACTGTATCGCTTTCCATTTTATTTGTTACTCTAACATATATATTATATGTTGTTTGAATAGTAGAATGTCCTAATCTCTTTGATACTGCTTTAATATCTGCACCACTCTCAATAAGTTTTGTTGCGTGTGTATCTCTAAAATCGTGAAACCTACTGTTAATTCCCAATTCATAATGAATAACTTTAAATGCATACTTCGGTGAATCTGTTCCTAAAAATTGTCCATTATCTTTTACAAAAACTAATTGTGCTTCTGGTAAAGGTAATTCTAATTCTGCATTTGCTTCTATCAATTTTGTTTGTTCTCTTTTAGTAATTTCATTTATTACTTTCTTTTCATAATAGCAAAGATAAGAATCTCCATAGAATTTTCTATTTTCTTCTTGTTCTTTTTTATAATCTTTTAATGCATTTACTAGCGTATCTCCAATAGAAATAGTTCTTCTACTTTGAGGATTTTTACAATCCCCATAATACCAAACACCAACAGAATGTCCTTTTGTTATATTTTTTCTTTTTGGTAAACCATATTGATTTTTCTTAATAATGTTTTTATTTATTGTTAATGTTTTCTTTTCAAAATCAACGCAGTCCCAAGTTAAACCATATACTTCCGACACTCTCATTCCTGTATAATAAGCAGTTAAAAAAGCATAATATATTGAATGTGTACCTTTAAATCTATCTAATATTCTTTCTATTTCTTCTTGTGTAAATATATGTGCAGGATCTTTTCCAATTTTATCTATTCTTGGTGCGTGGACGTGTTCAGCAGGATTAGTGTTAATATAATTTAATGTGTAACACGCATATTTTAATGAACCTTTAACCACTTTTAAAATACTCGCCATATAGTTTTTTGAAAAGCCATACTCAACATATATTTTATTGATAAACTCCTGTAAAAGTCGTGTATCTAATTGCCATAATTTATAAAATCCTACTCTTGGTTTTACGTGATTTTTAATAATGTTTATATAAGATATTGTAGTAGAGTAATGCAAATTGAAACTTGCATAATTATCTATCCAATAATCTAAAAAATCTGCATACGACATATTTTCTCTTAACTGCGTCTTTTGACCATTGTAGTAAAAATTGTTATAGGTTTTTGCTCCTTCTTTAAAAGCCTCTGCTTTTGTTGGATACCCTGACTTTGTTATCCATTTTCTTGTTCCCTCAACTGTTGCAATTTCAAATCGGTATTCATATACCTTTCCACGTTTTCTTACGCTTACCATAGTTATCTCTCCTTCATTATAAAACTTAATGAAACGGAAAAATGCCAGCATTTCGAATGCTGACATTTTATATAACTATGTCCACAATAATTGTCCACGTAGATTTTTTATTGATTTTTATGGGGTTTCCTCGATTCTGTCCACATTATTTATGCTATGTGGACAAATCGTGGACAAATTGTCATCTGTGGACAAATTTATCATTTTTTCTATTTTTAACAATTCCTTATTTTATAAGGGTTTGCGAGGTTATTTACCACAACAGTTTTTGTACTTTTTGCCACTTCCACATGGGCATGGATCATTTCTTCCTATTTTAGGTTCTTCATTAACAATTGTCTTGTTAATTCCACCATCTTTAGGTGCTATTTTTCCATCAACCAATTCTATTGCTGCTTTTTCTTGCATCTTTGCATCAGTGATTTTGGCTGTTTCTTTTCTTGATGTTCCTTCATCTCTCTTTGTTGCATGCATCAAAAGTTTTACCACATCATATTTTATATCATAAACCATTTGATCAAACATGTCAGCTCCTTCAGTTCTATAAACAACTACTGGATCATGTTGTCCATAAGCACGAAGTCCTACTCCGTTTTTTAGTTCATCCATGTTATCAATGTGTTCCATCCATTTTTGATCAACAATCTTAAGCATTACAACTCTTTCAAGTTCTCTTAAAGACTCTCCAAATTTTTCACACTTATCATCATATATTGCATGTGCTTTTGCTTCAATCTCTTTAAGAACAGAATCAGCATCAATTTTATCAACTTTTACTGCATCAAGTGAGTCAATTCCAAATACGTTTGAAATTTCTTGTAATAATCCTTCTTTATCAGCATTAGCATCATTTATGTATGTAGGGACTGTTGTTTCTGCAATTGAATCTAGCATATCTGAAATTGTATCTTTAAAGCTTTCACCATCAAGAACTTCTCTTCTTTGTTTATAAATAATCGTTCTCTGTTTATTCATAACATCATCATATTGAAGAACGTTCTTTCTGATACTAAAGTTTCTTCCTTCAACCTTCTTTTGTGCATTTTCAACTGCTCTTGAAATTATTCTTGATTCTATTGGCATATCTTCTGATGCGCCAATTGTATTATAAACTTTTGTAATTGCATTTCCTCCAAAAATTTTCATTAAGTTATCATCTAATGCAATATAAAATCTTGATTCTCCTGGGTCTCCCTGACGTCCTGAACGTCCTCTTAACTGGTTATCAATACGTCTTGATTCATGTCTTTCAGTACCAATAATTTTTAGTCCTCCAGCATCAATAACCTTTTGTTTTTCATCTTGAATTCCCTTATCATATTTTGAAACCAAGTATCTAAACTCTTCTCGTCTTGCCAAAATCTTCTTGTCTTCAGTCTCATTAAATGCTGTTGCTTCTTCAATTTCTTCATAAGTATATTTATTTCTCATTTCTTGCTTTGCTAAATATTCACTATTACCACCTAAAACGATATCAGTACCACGTCCTGCCATATTTGTTGCAATTGTTACAGCTTTGTATTTTCCTGCTTGTGCTATAATTTCAGCTTCTTTTTCATGGAATTTAGCATTCAAAACTTGATGAGGAATTCTTTCCTTATCTAGCATTTTACTTAATTTTTCTGATTTGTCTATTGATACTGTACCAACTAAAACGGGTTGACCTTTGTCATAACTTGCTTTAATGTCCCTTATAACTGCTCTAAATTTAGCATCTTCGTTTTTATATACAATATCTGAGCTGTCTTTTCTTAACATTGGCTTATTTGTAGGTATTTCAATAACATCTAGTTTATATATTTCTTCAAATTCTTCCTCTTCAGTCATTGCAGTACCAGTCATACCTGATAATTTTTCATACATTCTAAAGAAGTTTTGAAATGTAATATTTGCAAGAGTTCTAGATTCATCTGCAACTTTTACATGTTCTTTTGCCTCAATTGCTTGATGTAATCCATTATTATA
This sequence comes from uncultured Clostridium sp., assembly GCA_964507565.1. Classification (GTDB taxonomy): domain Bacteria; phylum Bacillota; class Clostridia; order TANB77; family CAG-508; genus CAG-793. The sequence continues at coordinate 5,804 of CAZDPV010000008.1, read as the reverse complement.
TCTTCTTCCATACATTATACGTCCAGTAAATTCATCAACTATTAGAACTTCTCCATCTTTTACTATGTAGTCAACATCTTTTTTCATTATTCCATGTGCACGTAAAGCTTGATTTACGGCATGAACTAATTCTGAATTTGCTATATCATTAAAGTTTTCAAGTCCAAATTCTTTTTCAGCTTTGGCAATTCCTTTACCTGTTAATGATGCTGATTTTGCCTTCAAGTCAACAACATAGTCATATTTTTCATTGTCCTCGGCTTGAGCTTCATCTTTAACATCTTCTTCTATTATTGTTTTTTCTTCTAGTTTGCTTACAAATCTGTCTGCTTTTTTGTATATATCTGAAGCTTCATTTGCACGACCTGATATTATTAAAGGTGTTCTTGCTTCATCTATTAAGATACTATCAATCTCATCAACTATTGCATAATTTAATTTTCTTTGAACTAATTGATTCTTATAAACAACCATGTTGTCTCTTAAATAATCAAATCCAAATTCATTATTTGTTCCATAAGTTATATCACATGCGTACGCATTTTGTTTTTCGTTAGGTTTCATTCCACTAATTACTAGTCCAACAGAAAGTCCTAAGAAACTATAAAGTTTTCCCATCCATTCACTATCCCTTTTTGCAAGATAGTCATTAACCGTAATTATATGAACTCCTTTTTCAGTTAGTGCATTCAAATATGCAGGTAGTGTAGCAACTAAAGTTTTTCCTTCACCTGTTTTCATTTCTGCTATTCTACCTTGATGCAATATAATACCACCAATTAGCTGAACGTCAAAATGTCTCATTCCTAATACTCTTTTTGAGGCTTCTCTAACAGTTGCAAATACTTCTGGAAGAATATCGTCTAATGTTTTTCCATTTTTTAGTTGTTCTTTAAAATATTGAGTTTTCCCCTTTAGTTCATCATCAGATAATTTTTCCATTTCTGGTTCTAACGAGTTTATTTTACTAACTATTGGCATAACTCTTTTTACTTCTTTTTCGCTATAAGATTTGAATAATTTCATTTAATTTCCTCTTTTCTGTGTGTAATTAAAAATATACTTATTTAATATATCACTTAATTTTGCTTTTGGCAATAATTTGGGCAAAAAATGTTGTATATTGTACAACCTCTTATCATATTATGTAGTAATGAAAGAGAGGGTTATATGTTTATTTGTAATTTTAAATTGAATAAAAAAACATTTTCAAAAATATTTACAATTTTGCTTATATTTTTAATGGTCTTAATTTTTGCATTGACTATTTTTAAAGTGTGCAATAATGTAAGAAAAGCAAAGGATATAAATACTAATGAAAATGTTATTGAAATTGATTCTGCTAGTTATACTAATTTTTTGAAGTCATGTCATGAAAATATTGAAGAATATATTGGAGATACTATAAGAATTACCGGTTATATTTATAGAATGCCAGATTTTACCGATTCGCAATTTGTTTTAGCTCGTACTATGATTTTAGATTCTAATAAGCAAGCAGTTGTTGTTGGGATACTTTGTGAATATAATGGAATAAAAGATTTTAAAGACAATACATGGATAACCTGCAAGGGTACAGTAAAAAAAGGTGATTATAAAGGTGAAATGCCAGTGCTTGTTGTTTCAGAACTTGAAAATGCAGAACTTCCAGAAGATGAGTATGTTTACCCACCTTCTGATTAACTCTGTTAATCATTTCTGTCAAAAATTGACCTAAGTACTCCTTTTTCAATTAGAGGATTATAAATTTCTTTTAAAATTATTAGTAATATCGGTCCTAAAATCATACCCATTACACCTGTTATTTTATATCCAGTATACATTGCTATAAGTGTAAATACTGGATGTATCCCAATATGTTTGCTTACTAATCTTGGCTCTAATATATTTCTTACTGTTCCCATTACTGCCCATAATCCTATTATTGCAACTCCAAGAACAACATTACCATTTAAAGCTTCAATAACAGCCCATGGAGCCATAACTGTGCCAGAACCTAATATTGGTAATGCATCTACAAATCCAATTCCAATAGCGCTTAGTAGTGGGTATTTAACTGGGAGCCCTATTATATTGTATATTGTAAGTCCAGTTAATGAAATTAAGAAAGATATAAGTATTAAAGTTCCTTCTGCTCTTAAATAATGGCCTAATAATTTTGTAATTTCATGTAAATGTTTTGCTAATTTTTTTGTCCATATATCTGGAAGGTGATGTTCTAATTGGTCAATCATATATATTTTATCAGTACACATAAAAAATAAAGACATTAGAGAAAAGAAAAAAGTCATAAATAAGTTTGGAACTTTTGATATCCAAGTCTTGATTCCCACCAATGTATTTGTAACCCATTCGGTCGCAGTATGAATTAAATCACCTTCTGCATTTTGCAGACTTAATTTCAGTTCTTCTGGTAATTTATCTAGCAATGTTTTATTATTAAAAATTCCATCTAATAATTTTTTTGCTTTATCATAATACTCTCCAGAACCGCTAAGTAAATTGTTTGCCTCATTAAAAATTGTACTAATTCCCCAGCCCATTATTCCAACAATTAAGATTATTGATAAAGTTATAACAAAAATAGCACTTACGTGCCTTGTCCATTTAAGTTTTTTCATTAAAAATTTTATTGCAGGTTCAATAAATAATGCTAAAACAAAGGCAATTAGAAATGGTAGATAAAAGATAGATAATTTCATAATTATATATAGAAGCAATACAGTTAAAGCTAGACTGAAAATACGCTTTGCAACTTTGCTCCAATAATTTATATCTGAGACCATTTTTATTCTCCTTTGTTATTAGCATACTAATATTATATTCATTTTATTTTTTATTATTCATAATTTTTAAAAATCTTCTGGATATGGAACTTTAAAATAATTTATATTATTGTATGGAAATATATTTGGATATCTACGCATTGTTCTTTGGCGTGGTTCTGGAATGTTAGGTTGATTATTTCTTCCACAATTGTTATATAGTATACAGTTAATTAGCATAATTCTCAGTAAGTCTCTTAATAATGGGTTTGATGGTCTACTATTTACTTTCATTGTTTGTTCCGATTGCCCCATGTTAGTATTTTGTATATTTTCAACTTCCAATGCATCATAAATTTCAGATACCATGCTGTCTATTAAATTTTGTGTTAATGGCTTGCTTCTGTTTTTTGAAATTACAGATTCAATCATTGGTTCTGTAGTTGTATATATCTCAGGATACATCTGACTAATTTCAGATTTAGTTTTTAAAGGTTTTACTATTTGTGTTACATTATTTACTTGCTTTGCTTCATACTGTCTTGTATTTTGATTTTGGCTAATATCATTTGGTTTAACTTCATTATCAATATTGTTATAGATTCTTAATCTTGGTGAATATGTAGCTTCACTTGAATTTGCCTTTTGGTTTTTATTTGAAAAACGATTGTTTACGAAATATTCAGGAAAATGATAGTCATTTCCTACAACTCTTTTTATATAATCTTCATCATACATAAAAATACCTCCTAGCATAATAATATGTTAAAAGGCATTTTATTGTTACGAATTTTAAAGTTTCTTTACTAGTTCTTTAAATTTGTCTCCTCTTTCTTCAAAGTTTTTAAATAAATCAAAACTTGCACTAGCTGGTGAGAATAAAACTATTTCTCCTTCTTTTGCTATTTCCTTTGCTTTGTTTATAACTTCTTCTAATGTTGTGCATCTGTAAATTGGCATTGATTTATGTTCAGATAATAATTCATCTGATACAGCTTTTTCAATTTTATCAGCAGTTGCTCCCATCAATATTAGTTTTGATACATTATCAATTATTGGTTTCGCAATAGGATTATAATCTAAATGTTTATCATATCCTCCGGCAATTAAGACAATTTTTTCATAAAAAGAATTTAGACCTGCAATTGTTCTAGTTGGGCTAGTACCTATTGAGTCATTGAACCATTTTACTCCATTTAATTCTCTTACAAACTCAAGTCTATGTTCTACTCCGCCAAAATTTTTTATTGTTTCTACCATAGTGTCTTCTTTAACAATATTAAGGGTTGCACATATTGCAGAACACGCATTTTCGCAGTTATGTTCTCCTCTTAACTTCATGTCTTTTTGTTTTATTAAATGTTTTCTGACACCATCTTCACATAGTTTTATTGTTTTATCTTCTTCATCGAAAATTGCACCATTGTTTAATAATTCTTTATGGCTAAAATACCTTACTTTTCCCGGAGCATCCTTATAAAATTCTCTTGTAATTTCATTGTCTTTATTTGTAATTAAAATTCCGTTTTCATCTTGGTGTAGATATATATTTTTTTTGCTGTCTATGTATTCCTGATAGTCTTTATGAACATTTAAATGGTTTGGACTAATGTTTGTTACCACTGCAATTTTAGGGCTAATTTTCATATCCATTAGTTGAAAACTACTTAATTCTAGGACAACATAATCTTCTGGTTTCATCTCCGATATCTTGCAAAAAAGCGGAGTTCCAATATTTCCACCTAAGAAGCAAGTATATCCTGCTGACTTTAATATTTTATATATTAGAGTTGTAGTTGTTGTTTTTCCGTCGCTTCCTGTAACTCCCACTATATTGCTAGGAGAAAGTTCTAGTACTTTTTCTATTTCTGATGTCAATTGTGCTCCTCTTGCTATTTCTTTTACTATTTCTGGCGTGTCTGGTCTACAACTTGGTGAACGAAATATATAATTAAAGCCTATTAAATTCTTAAGATTATCTTTTCCAAAATAATATTTAATATTTAATTTATTAAGCTTTTCTATTAAACTACTGTCTATTTTATCTTTTTCTCTATTATCAAATACACTTAGCTCCGCAACACTCTTGTCTTGAAAATAATCAATTAAAGGAATATTACTTGTTCCAATTCCTATAATTGCAATTCTTTTGTTCTTGATATCTTTATTAAACAGCTCTAGCTTTTCATTTTTATAATTGCTCATTTTTAATAATCCTTTCTACTTGCTTTAATATTTTTTCAGCTGAGTCTTTTGCATTTTTACAATCTGTTACATCTACTTCAATCGTTCTATCGCATTTTTTGTTAAATCCTGATTGTTCATGAAGTAAATCTCTTTTTACTATCATGTCCTTAACTTCATCTATTGAATACTTGCCATTATATTGATTATATCTCCTTTGGATTCTAGATTCTAATGATGATGTAACAAATACATGGCACGTCATATTTGGATAAATATCTACTAAATCTCTTGCTGAAACTATTATATTATATTGTTTTCGATATTGTTCTATAATACCATTCGCAAATACAAATAATGATTTATTATTTGCTGTACTTGCCATACTTGAAACTCCAACTGAGTTTTCTACACTTTGAATTTCTTCTTCTTGAATCTTTTTACCCGAAATATATATTTGTGTCATTTTATCTTCTATTTTGAATTCCACTTGTAATTTTTTCATTAAATCTAGCGGATTAAAATTTGAGAGATTTTCAGGTTTTGCAATGGAAGAAACATCTATTCCAGATTTCAAAATCGCTTCAACAATTCCTCTATAAATATTTCCTCCATCTATAAAAATACTATTTGGAATCATATTTATTAGTTCTTTGCATATAGAAGTTTTTCCAGAAGCAACCATACCTTCAATTCCTATTACTATATTATTCAAAATTCCCTCCTATAATACTTTTTTATTCTTATATGTTTTGTCCATACTTTTACATTATATATCAAAATTTTAATTTGTACAATATAAGTTAGATTGCTTTTATGAATACATTATTCATATTCTAAGTCACAATTTTTTCA
>CAZDPV010000007.1:36889-45398 GCA_964507565.1 uncultured Clostridium sp. | reverse complement strand
ACCCCTATTGTCAAACGGATCAATACCCTATTGACAAAAATGTCAAAGAGAATAATACAAGTATTAATATAGATGATGATATCTTTAATTTAATTATAAATAATAGCATAGAAATTCCAAAAGAGTTTTATAGTATTATTCAAAAATTAGAATTTAACTACACACAAGATTCTTTAAAATTTATGCAACCTAATAAAATTCAAATGTTAAAAGTAATTGTATATACTCTTTATGAATTATATAATAGCAATTTTGACTTTCTGCTTTCGCGAGTTAGTAGAGAATCTTTATTGAATTTATATATGCTATCTGAAGAACATAACCCTGAAAACTTTTTAAATTACTATAAACGAGCAATTATAAATGAATATTCTGATACTTCGTGAGGTGAAATATGATAGAAAATTATATAAACAATTATGAAAACGCATTCAGTTCAATCTTTTTTATAGCATTTAAAGTAATACTAATTATTTTAAGTAGACTTGTTTTTTGAGCAAAAAAATAACAAGATTTTGCTCTTGTTCTATTGTATTTTTTGGTAATATAGTGTAAACTATTAAACATAGGAAATGAGAATAAGCAGTGTGAGTGCTACCACTTTACATACACAGTTCTACTGTGAGAATGGAGGTGGTGCTATGATAGAAGCAGTTTTATTAGAAATAATATACTTACTTTTCTTCGCATTAGTCGGAGTAACAATTATAGCATTTGCCTTAATCATAACTTTGGTTATTATTTTGCGCAAATAAAAAAGCACCACATTACGCTTTCGCCGAGCTATGTGGTGTTTTATCAATAAATTTGGTAGCACACATTTCTGTGGCTTTCATTTCCTATAATTATTATACACACATTAGACATTTTTGTCAAATTATTTTTTAAGTCCTACATATTTCCAAATATAGTCTTCATCTTCACCAAATTGATTTATTGTATATTTTTCTTCAGTTGTTATAGGCTTAACTTTTATATTTTCTTTTAATTTTTCTAACAAACTATTTTCATTTGGATTATCAGCATATAGTAAAATACAAGGTATTGTTGCTCTATTAAAGGGTACTTTATTTTCAAGTAAAATTTCATAATATTTTTGTATTTTATTATTTAATTTATTTATTAATATACATTCATCATAATAAAAATTCATTTCAGAAATATGACAACATAATATTGCAATATATTTATTATATTGATTTTTTTGCATATAATAATCAACAACTGTTTGAATTTCATTAATTAGACTATCATAGTTATCTTTATTATTTAAAATTTCCTCATATTGTATTTGGTAACAAGTTTCATACTCATAATTTTGCATTACATCATATATTCCTTTCAGGAAAGTAATATACACATCAATTTTTATATCTAAATTTTCTAAATATTCTTCATTTTCCACATTCATATACCTTCTATTATAATTTATAACAATGATTTATCTATGATTATAGTATTTTAATACTAATACTATTTTATTTATTATTATATTATATTTTCATATATCTTATCAAGTGCCTTTTCAGGTGCTTTTGTTAGCCTATTTACATTATGAACATACAGCATAGTAGTGTCTACATTTTGATGTCTTGCCATTTCTTTAACATCTATTAAATCTACACCAGACAATAAACTTAAAGTAATAGCTGTATGCCTTGTTGAGTGAGTAGTAAGTCTTTTACTATTTATTCCAACATCTAAAAGTCTATTTTTTACAACCCATTGAATGCTATATAATTCTAATTTTTCGCCAAAATTTCTATCACTTAAAGAAACGAATAGGGGAGAATTATCTGTAATATGTTGTTTCTTTTCTCTTGCTCCTAGGTAATCATTTAATATATTAAGCATTGTATGTGTAAGAACTACAAACTCATCTTTTTCGGTATGACCTTTGCCTTGAACATATAAAACAACTTCGCCATCTTTATTTCTTATATCTTCAATGTTGGCTCTATATACTTCACAGGATCTTAAACCTGTTCTTAATAATAAATTAATTAATGCAAAATCCCTTTTGCCAAGTAGTGTAGATTTATCTATTGCTCCTAATATTGATTTTATTTGTTCAAGTGAAAATATATCTCTTTTAAAACCCTTTGCTATTCTGACTCCTTTTATATTTTTTGCTATATCAATCGTTATATGTTCATCTTCTAAATATTTATAAAAACTTTTTAGGACACTGATTTTTAAACAGATACTAGAATTAGAATATCTTTTTATAAGGTATTGTTTATAATTAAGTATATCAACTTTTGAAACAATTTCAATACTATTTGTATTTAGCCAATCAATAAAATTTTTTAAATGTACTTTATATGTTTCCTTTGTATTAGATGATACATCTAATGATTCTAGCCAATTTTCAATTATATTATTTTGAATACATTTATCTACTATATCAGTACCATTGGGTTTATATATATCAATATTTTGTATCATAATATAAATACCTCCAAACTTTTCTACATTTGAAGGTATTATAACACTTTGCTATCATACTTATTTTGATTATTGTATCTTATTTAAGCCATATGTCTGATTTTTTAGCCATTTCTAAAGTAGAATAGCAACAATATTTTCTAGTCTCTGAATTATATACAACATATGTTGTTGCCTGATTTTCTTTTGTTATATCTGTTGAACCACTATTTAATTTAGGATTATATGTTATTATAACATTAAAAATATACTTTTTACCGTTTTTTTCAATAATGTATGATTTATCAAAACTTTTTATATTTCCTATAACATAAGTATTATCAAATATAGTATAATAACTTGATAAATTTTTGTCCTCTATATATTGTTTTGCTAAACTTAAACCTGTACTATCTGATACATTAGTAAATATACCAATTATTCCTTTTACAATAAAGAATATAATTGCTCCTACAATTATTAATCCAATTAAACAACCACTATTTGATTTACTATTTGTATTATTATTTGTATTATTATTTGTATTATTTGTATTATTATTTTTTTCTTCACTCATTTTTTAATCCTCCTTTAATTATCTTGCATCTTCTCCTGTAATTTCTATTAATTCTTTTATTTCTGTATTGTTCCACCAAGCATATAAAGCATAATTTTTACTGCCAATAGTAATTAGTTTGTCTTTAGTGTCGAAATACCAACCATCCCATTCTTTATCAGATTCCTTATTAATTTTTAGTGCCTCATTTTCTATTAATAATGGCATTCCTTTAGCAGTTGTACAAACACCTTTTAATGTGTTTTCAATTGTTTCAAAATTTTTTCCCTTTGAATAATTTGTTACTATTGCTAAAGCTAAATCTTTTAGTGCTTTATTTCTCAAACCTTTTTTATAAACAATTCCCTTATATTCATATTCATTTTTTCCTATGCTGTCTTTAATTTTATTTTTCATATTTTCTTCAGCATCTCCAATCTTATCAGCTACTATAATATTTAAAATATTTATTAATGTATTATAACTTTGAATATTATTTTTTTTATAATTTTTTAGTTTATCCTTATTTTCAGTTTCAATTATTTCTTCAATAGTTCTACTAAATTGTTTCCATATATTTGCTGTTAAAATCATTTCTTTTCTTGTTATAGCAAGAGTTTCTGTTCCATCATTAAATGTTAAACTTCTTAAATAATCTTCTATTATATTTTTACTATATAAATTATCAACTTCAAAATAGCATCTTTCAACAATATTTCTTATATAACTTTCAAATCCTATCCTTTTAAAATTGTCATTTACTGGTTCACTATCATTTGGTGTTAAATAAATATATATTGGAACAGTACTTTTCTTTTCATTTTCTAGCCATTTATAGTAATTATTTGTTTGCATTTCACCATTATTTTCATTTTCAAGACTATAAATTTTGTTTTCTATTATCATATTAATTTCTTTTTTATAGTTTTGTTTTTGTATATTAAAATTTAAAAATAAATCAAGTCTTCCATATTTTTTGGTATCTTTTTCCCTTTCTATTTTTAAATCTTTAATTTCAAAGTCTCTATCTTTTAAGTATTCTTTATAATCTATATTAAATATTTCTTTTATTTTTTCGGTATTAGAAAATAGATACATTTCCAATAAATATTTTAGCGCAGTTGTATTTAAGTTGTGATGTTCTTTATCATCTAAAATCCAATATAAAAAATTTGAGTGTACATATTCTTTTCTTGAAACGCCAATAATATCAAGTGAAGATTTATTAGCATAAAATTGTTTTAATTCTTTAAAATCATTATTTGTTTCTAACAAGTTTAATTCATATTTTAATTCCATACTACCATACTCCTTATAGATTAAATTTATATTTAATACCTATTTAATCTATATCTAGTATAGCACATACATCTATAAAAAACAATTCTATGCTATAAAATAAATAAAAATAATTATTCTGGGAGGCAACAATGGAAAATTTGAGAATAATCAGAGATAAACGAAATATTACACAACTAAATTTATCAGTTAAGATAGGGGTAGCACAAGAAACGATTTCAGGTTATGAAATGGGAAAGTCTTTTCCTAGTGCTAATATTTTAATAAAAATGGCTGATACATTAAATACTTCCGTAGATTACTTGTTAGGGAGAACTGATAATGACAGACCTATAAACATAGACACAAGTAAATTATCTAAAGAAGAATTAAATTTAATTTGTGATTATAAAGGTTTATCTACAAATAATAAAATTAAGTTAACTGGCTATATACAGGCTTTAAAAGATAATTAGTTTATTAATTATCAAAAACATCACCAATATTTTTTCCAAGTGCAATAGCAATCTTTTTCATTGTATTGTAACTTGGATTATTTTTTTCTCCTCGTTCTAAATGACTTAAATAGCCAGTTGAAAGTCCTGTCATTTGAGATAAATTACTTAATTTAATAGATTGTTCTTTTCTAAAAGCCTTTATCTTGTTCATTTTATAATCCTTTCCATTGATTACCTCATACAAACTATAACATATTGATTTATATGTGCTAGTTTTATTTGTATCTTTAATTATAGCACATAAAAATTGTCAACCTGCCTGTAACTGGTTTTGACTTTTGGTCAGTCTGTATGTTTCACTCTATGAGCGGATTGTATGATTTTGATTTGTAAGGTAATTTGATTAAAAAATGCAAAAATAATCTTAATTATGTAAAATTAAGATTACTATATTAAATATTTAATATTTCAACAAACGAGGATTAATTTAGACCGATGTTAGATTAGATGAATATATAAACACTTATTTATAATATTTTTTATTAATAAAGTTATTTAGACTTTGCTCAGTTATTATATATTTTCTTCCTATTAAATTAGCATTTAATTTCTTGTCTAGTATATAATGTCGTATAGTAAGAGGCTTTACTCTAAAAAGTTCAGCGACTTCTGATGTGGTATATATTTTTTCCATATAGTGAACTCCTTCCATCTTTTTTAGACTCAATACTCTATTTGATAGAATATCAAGTCTAAACTATGATATTTTAAATTAAATTTTTCATGTACTGTGCAGTGGTATCTTATGCCCTTTGCTCTGTACTTTTGATTTGAATGATATAAGTATTAGATAGATATATCACTCTTAATTTCTTCTCCTTTGGTTATAGTATTTATGGTGTTTTCTATTATAGGAGCAGTGGTAGTAATAAAGGAAATGGTGGTAGTAATTTTAGGAGGTTTTTTAACGAGGTATTATTTACAGACTATTCACTGACGGTCATCCATCCTCACGCTCGGGATTACTTTTTTATAAATTTTATTTTTAACTATATATGCATAATAAACATATTTTATATTTTTTTAGTGGTTTTCAAACTATTATTCACCTTTATTAATAATCTCACTTTTAACTACATCTTTAAGTTTTTCAGTAATGTTAATTATATTTTGTTCATCAATTTTTGAATTATAATCTTTTGCCTCAAAATTTGTTACTATAAAATTTCTAATAAAATTATATGTTTCGATATTTGATTGATATGGCTTAATACATATTTTATCTTCATTTAACATTATTTCGACTAAGTCACAAGGTTTTAGTCTTAATATATCAGTCATTTCTTTTGGCAGAATGAGTCTTCTCATATAATCTATTTTTCTAACAATACTCTCCATATAATTATTCCTCCTTATCAAATAATTATATACTTGTAATATTAGATAATATTTTTATTTGTTTCTTAAATTACTTATCTATGTATCTTTTTAAAAATTCATTAATTTGATCAATCGTACCATTAATATTATATATTTTTCCTTTACTTTGTTCTTGATTAGATTTAATATATTCTTCTAAATTATCTTTCAGTAATTTAAGAGCTTTGTCGTCATTAGGATATAATTCTTTAATATTCTGAAAATTATATTTACTTCCTATTGTTCTTCTAAAATTACTATAGTTATTATTATTTGATAATTTAATACAACACATTAATTTTGCAATATCAACAAATCCCATAAATCTTTTTTGGTTAATAAAATAATTACTTTGAGTTTCAGTAAACTTAAAAAACTCACTTCCCCAATTACTATTGTTTTCAAATATATTGTTAAAAGCATCTTTGATTTTATTAGTATTATTAGTTAAATTTATATTTTTAATTATTTTTATAGTTTCATTGTACTTTTTTCCTTCGTCATCATTTTCGAAGGTCAATCCATAGTCTGAAAAATCTATTTTTTTATTTTCTTTTTTAGTATTTTCTATCATTAATTTTTCTATCTCATCATATTTAGAATTATCTATAATTCCTATATTGTTTAATCGTATAGACAATAGCAAAAGTTTTGGGTATAATGAAATACTTATTAAATTGCTATTTAGCTTTATCTTTATTTCGTTTATCAAATCAATAATCTCTGAATCTTCTTTTTCCCAATAATATTGTAATTCTAAAATTTCTAAATTATTTAATTTATCTATTTCTGTTTTTTCTTTAATATATTTTTCCAAAAAATTGTTTAATTCTTCTTTATTTATATACATTGATTCTAAATAGTTATCTATTACTCTAATTTCGGATAGCTTACCATAATTATCAATAGTATAAAGTTCATTACTTTTCCATTTTTTTCTTTCCTTTCCAATTTTTAAGTCAGTTAAACTCTGTGCCATATATATAATACTAAATTTTATAATATCATTAAAATATTTATTTGCTTTGTAGTCAGACTCATTAAATTCTTTTATTAATAGTTCTGCATATTCAATAATTAAATTTAAAGTCCTAATATTATAGTGAGAATTATATTTCATATATGATAATATATCATTTTTATTATCAGTTAGTATTTTTGAACAAATTTTATTTTTGGTTAAATTATCATATACTTCTTCAATGTCAGCTTGATAAAATATCGTAGCTCCTATTACTTTTTCTTTAATTTGTGTATATAAAATATTTTCATTAAATAGTTCTTCAACTCTATTTTCAATTTCTTCTTTTGAAATTTTTGCATCTTCATTGTTATTTTTTTGTGTTCCAAGCATTATTTTTTCTAAAGATTTGTTTTCCTTATATGATAAAAAGTTATTACTTAATGCAACCATATATTTTTGCTCTATATTTTGCTGAATACTTATTTTATTAATTTCTTCTTCATTTGCTATAATTATACATTTTACTCCTTTGTTCTCTGTATAATTATTAATAAATCCTAGTATTTTATTAGCTGAAATATTACTTCTTTCCAAATCGTCAAAAAATATTACATAATTTTTTATTTCTTCAAATGAGTTCAGTGCTAAAGAAATTTCTTCAGTTGGTATATTAGGCAAATCTTTTTTTACACTTCTTAGTATATCATACCCACTCTTTACTGTTTGCTTTATAGCACTGTCTTTTCTATTCAACCATCTATATATTTTATATAATTGCTTTTTGCCCTGTATTTTGTTTTCTATTTTTTGTGTTATTTTTTTTGATTTATCTTTTAGTAATGCACTATATATTTTTTGATTTATTTCTTCTTTATTTTCTACTCCATATAATGAAATATAAATACTTTTTTTGTTTATTTCTAACAACTTTTGAATTGCTATTTTTTTTACAAAATATGTTTTTCCAGATCCCCATTTACCATTAATTAATAATGCTAAACTATCATTATTATCATTAACATAATTTTTTATTATTTTTATTGTTTCTTCATCATTTAATGTATTCATAAATTCTCCTTTTATTTATTATACTCTGAAACAGTAATTTAATCAACTGGTAGAAATTTTCCACCAATTCAATTAAAAAAATAAGCAAGTGCTTTGAAACACTTGCTATTATTTGGAGGCGCCTATCGGAGTCGGACCGATGATCAGAGTTTTGCAGACTCGTGCCTTACCACTTGGCTAAGGCGCCATTTGTATTATTAAGTTATTTGTTATCCCACCACTTATGCCACCAGTCTAGTCATAAGTATTTATATTTCAATACTTTGAGGGATTGCGACTAAACATTTGCAGACTCGTGCCTTACCACTTGGCTAAGGCGCCATTTGTATTATTAAGTTA
>CAZDPV010000007.1:0-36789 GCA_964507565.1 uncultured Clostridium sp. | reverse complement strand
AGTCATAAGTATTTATATTTCAATACTTTGAGGGATTGCGACTAAACATTTGCAGTTACTTACCCTAGCTACTATTCATATAAATATATTACTTAAAACTATTGGTATTACTACATTTAATTTTTCTAATTTCCTTAATTAATATTATTGTTGCATAATTTTTCCCACCAAAGACTCTTTTTTTTCCACCAATACCCACTACTTATTTGTATTATTTAGTTGTAGCAAATGTATTGTTTCATTTAATTTGTTTATTATTTCTTTTTCATTTTTTCCTTTTGTATCAATCCCAGTTCTAATATTATCAACAAATTCAGCCATTTCTTCATCAATTTCTTTGCTAGAATGCAAGTATATATTTTCAGTGGTACTAACCCTAGAATGCCTTGCGTGTTTTGATACAGCAACAATATTTCCACTTTGTTCATACATTATTGATAATCCTGTATGTCTTAATGTATGAAAGCAATGTTTAGGAATATCATTTCTATTAACAAAGTCTTCCCATATAGTGCTTATTTTATCAGGAGATAATCTTTTTCCATTAACACTTAAAAATACTGGTGTATCATTTGTAATTTCAAATCCATATTGTTCTAATTCCTCTTTATATTTTGCTAAAGTATTTATAGCACTTTGAGATATACATACACTTGACTTACTTTTCTTTGTTTTAGGTGGCTTTTCTACAAGTCCCTTTCCCGTTATAACTCCAATACTTTTATTTACTAAAACTCTTTTATTTTCAGTATCAATATCGCTCCAATTTAAACCTGCAATTTCTCCTCTTCTTAAACAACCAGTTAATGCTACTTCAACAATTGATTGAAATCTTAAATTTTCTTTTTTTATTGCTTTATATATTTCCTTTACTTCTTCATTAGTATAAATTTCTTTTTCTTTAGTATCTTCTATATTAGGAGCATTTTCCAATTTCATTGCTACATTATCTTTAATATATGACTCTTTTATTGCATAATTTAATAATAATTTTATCGTAGCATGAACATGCCCTATAGTTACATCGGATAATCCTATTTTCTTTTTGGTTTCATAATTTTCTTTAAGGTACTTATATAATTGTTCAAGATGTTCTTTTGTTATATCCTTAATCTGAATTTGACCTATATACGGCAATATGTAATTATTTAAATCTTTTTTATAATTTTGTATTGTAGTTTCTGCTCTCGTTTTTTTACTCGAAACAAAAAATTTTTTTGTTAACGTTTCAAATGTTAGATTTGCATTTGCTGTTATTTTACCATCATTCATTTTTTCAATTATAGTATTTCTTACCGATATTGCCTCACACAAATTAGAACACCTTTTAACAAACCTTTCTCTTTTACCCACATCATTATAACCTATTTCAATTTCAACGCGAAATTTACCGTTTGGTAACTTTTGAATATATTTTTCTCTTAGTGTTTCAATATTTATTGCTTCATTACTAAGTTTCATTGTTATTCCTCCTTATATGAATTTCTTTTTTTTGACTGGTATATTTAGTAATCCATATTTTTTATTATATTCTTGTTCAATAGTTGTTGAATTTATTACTTTTTGATTTTCAAGAAATTCCTCAAAGTCAGTTGTATCTATAAGTATTGGTTTTCCTTCAATATGTTTAAGTCCTTGATGTCTTATCATTTCATAAACCCTCTTTCTTGAAACAAATGGATATAAGTACAACAGCTTGTCTATTGTCACATATTTATTTGGTTTTCTGTTAGCATACAATAATACATTTTCTAATATATCCTTTGCTTTTAAATAAACAGGAATGCCTGTAAATTCTATTTCTTTAATTGCCTTTAAATTATTCATAATATTCACTCTTTCTAATATATTTACAGATACAGCATAAAATTGCCATATCTCTATAATTATATATTTTAACCTATTTTAAATTTTGCTCTTATTTTTTTGATTCTAAATATTTTAAATTTATAATACTTTGTATTTTCTATAATTATTTTTTTCCTTCTATAAACTCAAGATATAATTTATATCCCTAGTTTTTTCATTTTTATTAGCTATCGCTAATACGATAATCTTATATAGTAGCTATATATATCTATGTGAATAGTAATTGTATAATTTATCGTTACTATATAATCTTATCGTAACGCTCCCTTTTATAATATTGTTATATTAGGAAAATTTATATTCTTAATTCCTTTAATACCAATACTTTTACATATATGCAATGTTATATACTTCCTATGTAAAATGTTATCAACATCCACTATCTAATTGTTATTTACTTGACAATTATTTTTGCTTTTGTTGATTTTAATTTATAATTAGCTACACTTATACTGTCTACTTCAAAGTCCATTATAAAATTATGCTTTTTATAAAGTTCAAGTACATTTTTTAAAATTTTTTCAAAATTTTTTATAAGTTTATAATTTTGCTTGCCCTTTTCATTAAATCTTTGCAGTAATGTCTGACTTGTGTTTTCTCCATTTTTATCATAATACATAATGTTATTCATTATAGAAGGAATACTTAAATTAATAGTGCCATTAAACTTTCTTTTATTTTGGTTTATATATATAATTTTAGATATATACAAACCTATAAAAACTTGTTCAATTTGTTTGTATGAAGATTCTAATAATTCTACTGGAAATTTAGAAGTCATTCTTTTAGAAATAATCAGTAAATCACCAAATTTTCCGAGATTATATCTTATTCCTAACACTTTTGTTTCATCTTTACTTTTTATTGATTTATAAGTTAATAACTTATCATTTATTTCATATATATCATTCTTCTTAATATATGGTATTTTATCTTTACAAGCAGATGTATTTATATGTATAGTTTTTTCTCCTAAAGCATTAATGGCTTTTAAGTATGTAATATATGTTGCATTATCAATTTGAGAATACATTTTTAATGTTTTATTCCTATACTTGCAATGAATTTCTTTTATACTAATTACAATATTTCCATTTTCATCAATATGTTCTTTATTTTCAACATAATGATTAAATAAAATCAGGTACATTAGTATTTCTTCTCTTGTAAAAGTGGAAAATCTTTTAACTTTTTCTCTGATTTGTTTATTTTTTAAGATTGCTTTGCCCATTTTTAAAATTTTTTGTTGCACTTCTATATCCTTATATAAATGAACTAGCTCCCAATATATTTCTATTTCACTTTTGTTGTCGATATTTTTTACTGAACAAAACATAATAGAATCTCTTAAAAAATTTATTTTTTTACAATTAGAATTTGTAAGCATAAACATTTGCATAAATTCATTTGTTGGAATAATCGCATTTTCATTATGATATTTTAAACTTATTTTAGTTTCATTTTTATCCATTTTCATCACCTCCACCTATTAATATCTGTTTTTTTTGAAAAATTATAATCTTTTTTTCAAAAAATTCATTGCAAAAGTGTTGTTTTTAATTTATATCAGTATGGTTACGAGGCTTTTAAAAAAATTTTTATTTTTTCAAAATTTGTATAAATAAATAGAAAAGTGACCAAGTAGTCTAAAATATTTTTCTACTCAAAGTAATACTAATTACTTTAGTAAGTTTACTAATATTATCTTTAATAATGCTGATTATAGGTTGTTTAATAAAATCACAAAAAATAAAATCAAAGTTTTTAGTAGTAGTTCCAAGTTTATTATTTGGTACTATTCTTTTTTTAGCTTTACCAATAATATTTGTGAATTTAAAAATAAGTTAATTATCCTTTAAAAATGTCCTTCAATATTTTTTAGGAGATGATGAATTTATGAAATTGAACAAAAAGAAAATGCTTACAAAGTTAGCAACAGTAAGTACTCTAATCACTTTATTTACAATTCAAAGTAATTTTTGTTTTGCTGAAGGAATTGGAACTGCTGAAGTAAATACTGCAACAGAAAACATTCAAAGAGTAATAACTTCTATTGCAATGCCTCTTGGTGGAGTTCTAATTTTTGCAAGTATAGTAGTTGCTGCAATTAAAATGATTGCAAATGCTAACAATCCTCAAAAAAGAGCTGAAAGCATTGGAAGTTTAGCTTGGATTTGCGGTGGTGGTGTAATTTTAGGAGCTAGTTTGATTATTGCTGGAATTATTATAAATATTGCAACAAACGGCTCTGGAAGTATGTTAGGAGGCTAAAATATGAGAGTATTTAAAGTCCCTTTTGATATAAAAAGAGAAGAAAAAATCTTTGGTGGCTATTTAAGTTTAAGGCAGGTTTTATACCTAATGTTATCTGCATCAAGTTTTGCTATATGTGCAATACCAGTACATATCTTACTTAAGATAATAAGTATTTTAATTATTTGTAGTTTTTTTCTTTTATGTGCCTTTTTAAAAATTGGTGAGCAAAATTTTGATAAGTTCTTTTTGTATTCAATGAAATATCTATTTCGTAAAAAGAATTTTGTATATGAGAGGTGCTGCAAATGGTAATAATGATTATATTTTTAGTATTAAGTGTAGTTTTTGTGGTAGCTACTGTTATCTATCTAAATAATAAGAAAAATAACACTAATATCAAGCAAAAAATAAATAATAAAGATACTACAAAAAATAAAAGAAACAATAAAAAACAATTATCTAATATTTTAGAAATTAAAATAAAAGACAATATAATTTGTTTAGGTAACAGATATTCAAATGTTGTAAGGCTTGGAAATATCGATTATAATATGCTTTCTAATAATGAACAAGATGCAATAGAAAACATACTAATTCAAACATCACTTGCCATAGACTACCCTATTCAATTTTTTAGCACAACTGAATTTATTGATACAAGCAAGGTTATTTCCCTAATTAAAGAAAATAAGACCGCAAAACCAAAAATTCAAGAATACAAAAATTATTTAATTGATTATTTGCAAAACTTGATGGAAAACAGATCAATTTCAGTTGTTAAGAATTATGCAGTTATCAGTTATGATGGATTATATGAAAATGCTATACAGGAATTAAATCGAAAATCCATGTCATTTATAAGTAATCTAGTTCGTGCAAAAATTGTATGCGAAATACTTAATGAAGATGATTTATACAACTTAATTTATAGAGAACTTAATAAAAACTCGGCCCTTTCTATTAACACTTTAAAAGAAGGAGGAAAAAATTTATATGTTGGGAAAAAGCAAAAAACAAAAAGAAATTAATATATTTGATAATGTTCCTACAATATCAGACCTTTTATTACCAGAAACCTTGCAAGAAAAGAAAGATTATTTAATACTTGGTTATAACAAATATTCAAGACATTTTGCAATGAC
Organism: uncultured Clostridium sp.; assembly: GCA_964507565.1. Lineage (GTDB taxonomy): Bacteria > Bacillota > Clostridia > TANB77 > CAG-508 > CAG-793. The sequence goes on along the minus strand of CAZDPV010000007.1, from coordinate 31,522 downwards.
AATATATCCTGAACAAACTTGGGTTAGCTGGTTAGATGATTTATTTAATATAGAAAACATAAATATTTCTGTAAAAATAGAACCATCTTCAAATGGAAATGTTATCAATCAATTAACTAAAAAATTGGTACAAAGTCAATCAGAATATGCAACTTATTCTAGGCAACGGAAACATACTCCATTTGCCAGAGTTAGAAAAACAAATTGGAGATTTAGAAGATTTAAGAATGTTAATACAAACTAATCAAGATAAACTATTTTTTGCAACTATTTTTATTACTCTTAATGCTGAAAGTTTGGAAGAATTAAACGAAAAAACAAAAATACTTGAAAGTGAACTCAATAAAAAAACTTCAATGATAAGAACTCTAACATTTAGGCAGTTAGAAGGATTAAAAACAATATTACCAACAGGTGAAATTCCTATTGCAAATTATGAAAGAAATATGGTGGCAGGTGGAGTTGCAACACTTATTCCAATTTCTAATCCTAACTTGACACATGATAATGGTATATTTTTAGGAAGAAATATGTTTACAAATGCACCTATCTATGTTGATACATTTTGTCGGACCTCCAATGCTACCTAATCCACATGTATTTATTTGTGGTACATCAGGTGGTGGAAAAAGTGTAGCATTAAAAACATTAACTGCAAGAAACATTGCAACTACTGGTTGTGGTGCTTTTTTTATTGATGTTGAAGGAGAATACACAAATTTAACAAAAATGCTTGGTGGTAAAGTTATAAAAATAGAACAAGGAAAAAGTGCGGGAATTAACCCATTTGAGCTAGAACTAGAAACAAAAGGAAGAAAAGAATATCTAAATATATTAGATAAAGTTGCAGAAATAAGAGATTTACTTGCAACCATTTGCAGATATTATCAAGGCCGTACATTAAATGGAGATGAATCAGCAGAAATTGAAGTTGTTGTAAATCAACTATATTCTGACAAAGGTATTACAACAGATGGCAGTACGCTTTATGAAAGAAAAGGTGGAAAGTTAGATACTGGTAAATATGTTGTGGGTAAAATAAAAAAGAAAATGCCTACACTTACAGACTTTCATAAAAAATTAACAACAAGAAATAATTGCAAGGAACTTTCAAAAATACTAATACCATTTTTAAAAGATAATTCAATGGGAATTTTTGATTGCGAAAGCAATATTTCATCAGATGAGGATATTTTATCATTTGATATGAGCGAGATTAAAGACGAATTTACTAAATTATATTCAAGTTTTGTAATACTTACTTGGGTATGGCAAAAGTTTGTATTAAAAAATAGAGAAAAGAAAAAAATAATTGTTTGTGATGAGGCTTGGCTATTTTTAAAATATCATGAATCTGCTGACTTTCTTGTGAATGTTGCAAGGCGTGGCAGAAAATATAATGTTCCATTGTTTATTGGCAGTCAATTTATAGATGAATTTTTAAATTCCGAAGAACGGAAAAACGATTATAAATATATGTTCGACACGATATTTATTCAAACAAAGTCCAGGTTCTGTTGATGAGGTTGTAAACTTTTTTAATTTATCTGAAGGAACTAAAAACTTTTTAACAACAGCAAATCCTGGTCAATGTGTAATAAGTTTAAATAATAGTGTTACAGCTATTAAATTTATAATAACAGACTATGAAAAAGAATTTGTTTTTACTTAAAGGAGGCAATAATTTGAAGAAATTTTTTAAAAGTTTTGTAATTATTCTTACAATTCTTTTTTTATTAGTTCCAATATCATTTGGAGCAGATGATGTGAAATTTAAGGAGCAAGTAAAAAAAGAAGATGGCTCATTATTTGAAAAGATAATTGCTGAATGTATTGGAGGAATTGCACAAACAGTTTTTGATTTTACAACTGGCAAAGATGCAAATGTTGGATTTAAAGATTATGACGAATTAATATTTAATAATAACAATTCTAATGATGATTTATCCCCATTTAATCAAGAATTGTGGAATAAAACAATGAATTGGTACAAAGTTTTTGCACTAATATCAGGAAGTTTAATACTAATTGCAGTATTTATTCTTGCTTATAAAATAATGTCTGCTGGTATGAATACATCTAGAAAAAACGAAGCAAAAGAAAGTTTAATGCGATTATTATTCGGAGGTATTGCAATAGCTCTTGCTCCATTATTTATAAGGTTTTTATTATATATGAATAATAGTTTAGTTCATTTATTAGTAACAGCTACAAACTCTGGAACACTAGACGCATCTCTTGGAAATAGTATGCTAACAAGCATAAAAACAGGAAATGCAATAACAACTGCTTTAGTAATTGCAATGTTTATATATTTATTTGTAAAGTTAAATATTAAATTTATAGTTAGACAATTTACAATTATAATATTTACAATTTTCACACCAATAGCAGCAGGTTTATGGATAATAAACAAAAATGTTACAGCAGCTAGTATTTGGGCAGGTCAAATTGTAATGAATATATTTATGCAGTTTATATATTGCTTTTTATTTTTGATATATCTTGCCTTCTTACCCTCTGGTGGTGGCTGGGCAATATCTTTAATATGGGCAATGATGATTTTACCTTTAGCAGATGCTCTGCAAAACTGTCTACAAAATCTAACAAGTAGAATTGCAGGTGTAGACAACGAACAAATGACAAATAGAGTTGTTGGTAGGGGTGCAATGATGGGTTTCGGATTAGGTGCTATAAAAGAACAATTTAAAACTTCAACTGCTAATACTCAAAATGGTGGTTCTTCTAGTGGAGATAATTCCGGAGGTGGCTTAAAAGGATTCGTAAATAGAGCTAAATCAATAATTAATCCATCTATAAACTTATCAGATGAAACAGATTATAACGGAAATATCAATCCTGTTAGAAATGTGATACCAAAAGATGCTATAAACAATTCAACTAATTTTACAAATACAAAGACAACAGACATTCCAAAGTCTAATGCAGATAATAAATTAAATATTACAAATGGAAATAAAATTACTCCAAAATCAGTATCATTAGGACTTGCAAAAACAGGTTATAAAGGTTCCAAAGCATATCTTGGAATGGGTGCAAAACTTGCTGAAGGAGATTTTAGTTCATATAAATATAAAAACAATAATAGTAATACTAAAAAGAATAACATCCAAAGTACAGAATATCTTGCAAAACTTGCAACTGATACAACTAATGTGCAGAAATTAGGTGATGAAAATGAGCTTAAAGGAAAAAGTTAAAAGTAAAGTAAAAGGAAAAATTAAAAGTAAAGCAAAAAAAATTGCATTTAAAATTTTAAAGCCATTTTTACCATTTGTTTTAATAATCGTTGGAATAGTATTTGCAGTATGTACAGTTTCAGACGCACTATTTTCAACAGAAGACGATATGCAAATGGCAGAACATTTATCTGATGACGATTACGAAACGCAATATGCTAGTTGGCTAGAAACTAAAGAAACAGATACAACAATAATAACTGATGGCAAGGGATTAGTTCCAACAGGAATGTTCACTTGGCCAATACCAGGATATACAATGATTACATCACATTTTGGAATGCGAACACATCCAATTACTGGAGTATATAAATTACATAGTGGTACAGATGTATCAGCACCTGTCGGAGCAAATTTTGTAGCAATGGCAAATGGTACAGTTACAAATGCAAGTTATTCAAGTTCTTATGGAAATATGGTAATGATTAATCATGGAAATGGAATTATTACTTTATATGCACATGGCTCTGAAATACTAGTAGAAAAAAATCAAGAGGTTGTACAAGGACAAGCAATACTAAAAGTTGGCTCTACTGGCTATTCAACAGGACCGCACGCACATTTTGAAATTAGAATAAATGGCAACTTTGTAAATCCAGAGGACTATTTTGAGTAAAAGGAGGAATAAAAATGGTACTAATTTTCACTGATAATGAACAATTAGATAGAGAATTAAATAAAAATATTGAAGATAGCAGAATAGTGTATTTTCCGGAGTATGTACTAGAAGAAAAGGCAGCAACAACACTAATTGTAACACTTCAACCAAACAAATTTAATTTTAAAGATTTTATCTTTAAAGTACGACAAAAAAATATACAGGTTATTCTAATTTTAGAAAATGAAAAAGTTAAAGAATTGAAAGATGCTTTAATTTTAGGAATTTATGATATTATTTTTGATCCATTTGAAATAACAGATATAACAGAAAAAATCAAAGTTCCAACACCATTTTCTAAAATCTCAAAATATATAAAACAAATACAAGAACTAGTTTAATTAACTAGGTCTTTTTTAATGCAGAAAGAAGGTGATTTTAAGAATTATCTTTATGGAAAGGAGGGCTAATTTTGAAGGAAAAAACAAAACATTTACTTAAAATTGTGCTTATTGTTTTAAGCGTACTAATTGTTATTGGAACTGGTGTCTTTTGTGCTTATAAATACATACAAAATAAGCAGATACAAGATAATATAAATTATATCTATAACATTTATAATAATGATAACAGACAAGATATAATAAACCAATATACAACTAATAATGATAATACAAGTCAAAATACTATTGGTGTTCCAGTAGTTTCTGAAGAAAATAATAATGAAACTTTAAATGCTATTGCAACTATTGAAATACCATCTATAAATTTTAAAGACATTGTTATAGAAGGAACTACACAAGATTCATTAGCACAAGGTATTGGTCTTTTTGAACATAGTAGTATTTTAAAAGGTAATGTATGTTTAGCAGGTCATAACACTACAAGATTTTTAGCAAATTTAAAAAATGTTAAACAAGGAGATACTATTAAATATTCAAGTTGTTTAGGCAATAAAGAATATAAAATAAGTACAATTAAGCAAATTGAAGAAACAGACTGGTCTATGCTAGAAAATACAGAAGATAATAGGCTTACAATAATAACTTGTGTAAAAGGTCAAAGAAATTTAAGACTTTGTGTGCAAGCGTTAGAAATAAAATAAAAATTTATTTTACTTCAACCTTGTCTTTTCTTATTAAATGATGTTACTATTACAATATGAGGTGATGTTTATGAGAAAGATAAGGAAAAAACAAGTTTTAATTTTATGTATTTTACTAATAGTTTCATCTATTATAATTTTTACATTAGTAAAAAGCTATTCAAAAGATCATATACAAAAGGAAAATATCTCAACAAATGAAATAGCAAATACTAAAAATGAAATAAATGTAATAGAAAATGAAATCGCAGAAAATACCACAGACTTAGAAAACAATACTACAACAGAAAGTAGCGAAGGAACAATTACTGAAAATGTAACAGAAACAACAAGTACATCAGAAAAGTCGACTACTTTAGCAGATACACAAACAAGCACACAAACTAAAACAACTCAAAGTAGTTCAAAAACTGAACAAGCACAAACTCAAACTAGCACAACTAATCAAGAGCAGACTCCAACTACCAATAGTAATAATTCTAATAATAACACAAATGCAAAACCTGCTGAAGAACAAAAACCTGTGCAAGAGCCACAATCTCCAGCACAACCAACAACTCCAGTAGATACAATTCAAAGAATTTCGGATGCAGAATATAGTAGCAAGGTAAGTACATATTTATCAGATATAAAATCTATAAAACCTGGATTAAAATATGTAAATAGTAAAAGAGTCTATGTATTTTGGCCTTATAGAACATCTGAAATAAGTACCTTTGCTGAAAATATTAGTTTTGGAACAATTTATTATTATGTAGAAAAGTTTGTTGAAGGAAATCAAGAAAAGTTAAGATACTATATTGATTGGGCTGGTAATTAAATTAACTAAATAAAATCAAAGAAAATAGGTTTTTATAGCCTATTTTTTATTATGAAAAAATTAAAAAGAAAAGAGGAATTTTTATGAAAAATAAAATTATAACAAAAATATTTTGTATATTTTCACTAATAGCAATGTTATTTACAACATTATTATCTTCATTCTCACAAGTTCAAGCTGTAAGTGTTGGTGGTAAAGTTGAGATAACAAGTTTATACGAATGCGAAAGGCATGTAAAATACCAACAAAATGATGGAATTTTTAAATATATTATAACTCACTATGTTGGATATTATGAGAATGGTGTATTTCATCCAGCTTACTGCTTAAACAAGGACTTGCCAGGAGTTGACGAAAGTTTATCTTATGATGTAACAATTCAAGAGGCAATACAAAATGATGCAGTATGGAGAGTTTTATATAAAGGATTCCCATACAATAACCCTCAAAGTTTAGGACTAGATGAAGATTGGCAAGCATTTTTTGCAACAAAACAAGCAATTTATGCTGTTTTAGATGGTAGAGATTCAAACAGATACCAAGGTTCTGATGAACTCGGAAATAGAATTGTAAATGCAATTAGAACACTTACTGAATATGGTAGAAATGGAACAGAAACAAGAAGAACACCAGTATTAAACATATCTACAATAAAAGCTGCTAGTGTTGACAGTTTAGACTCAAATTATATTTCACAAATATTTAAAATAGATTCTCCTATAAATTCAAAAGATATTCGTATTTATATAAATGGAGAACAAGCACCTGAAGGAAGTTTACTTACAGATATGAATAACAATGCAAAGACAGATTTTGCAAAAGGTGAACAATTTAAAGTAATTGTACCTAGAAAAAACATAACAAAAAATGTTTCTATTGATATAGGTGCAACAGGTAATGTAGAAACTTTTCCAGTATTCTATACAACACCTGACAATTCAGGATATCAACCTTATGCAATAGTATCAGATCCTTTTGTACTAACTACATCTAGTTCAAAAATGACATATACAGAACCAACAGGAACCATTATTGCAGAAAAAGTTAGTAAAGAAGATAATGAATATTCTGGACTTCCTGCTGGAAGTGCTTTAAAAAATGCTTTATTTCAAATAGAAAGAATTGATGGAGTTGAAACATATAAAAAACAATTCTATACAAACGATTTGGGAAAAATAGTACAAGAATTAAAACTTGGTACATACCGAATAACTGAATTAAAAAGTGCAGATTACTACCAAATTCAAAAGGAAGGTGCAGATTATGAATTTAAACTAGAACATGACGGTCAACAAGTTGTAATCAAAATTGAAAATGATAATGTAACACTTGAAACAAGAGTTGAAAAAGATGGAGATACTTTAGGACAAGGAAATGAGGTTATAAATTACCAAATTTCAAATGTTCACAATGATTCTTCTGTAAGACTTAACAACTTTAAAATTGAAGATAGTTTACCACAAGAGGTAAGATTACAAAGTATTACAACAGGAACATTTAACGAAGATTTAAAATATAAAGTAACTTATACAACTAATAAAAATAACGCAAAAACAATAGCAGCAAATTTAAGCACAACAAAAGATAATACAATAGATTTTACAAAAGAAAAACTTGCAAACGATGAATATATAACAAAATTTGCACTTGTATTTGATAGTGTAAAATCTAATTTTCAAAATACAACAGATATAACTGTTAAAGCAAAAGTAATTGAAGGACTTGAAGTCAATTCTACATTTAGAAATTGTGTAGTAGTTGGTGGCACATACATTGGAGTAACAGTTGAGGATAAAGATTGCACACCAACAACAGTCTATGAAAATAAAGTTGATATAAACAAAACTGCTGCTGAAAATAACCAATACACAGGAGATAAAGCAGGAGATAAATTGTCAGATGTAACATTTGATATATTTAATGCAGAAACAAACGAAAAATTTGGAACAATCAATATTGCAGATGGATTTGGAGAATTAAAATATCTACCTATTGCAAAATATTATGCAGTTGAAACCTCAAAAAATGATTACTATGTATTCCCTGAAAATAATAGATTTGATTTTGAAATAACTGAAAAAGGACAAACTGTTGTATTAAACATTAAAAATGATGTAGTAAATTTAAAAATAGATGTTGAAAAAACAGGAACAGTTGAATGCAAACCAGGAGAAGAAATCAAGTATGATTTTGATATTCAAAACAAATCAAATGATGCAGTTTCAAACTTTATATGGGGAGATAAACTTCCATCTGAAGTCAGAGCAAAATCAATTAAAACAGGTACATTTAACCAAGATAATACATACAAGGTTCAATATATAACAAACAATAACTCTAATTGGAAAACCATTGGAACATACAAAACAACTGAAAACAACGACATTGCAATAGATAGCCAAACATTAGGATTAGCAGATGGTGAATATGTGGAAGAAATAAGATTTGTATTTGCAAATAATGTTCAAAAATGTTTTAAAAATGATGGAACACAAATAACAGTTACTGCAAATGAAGATTTAAAGAATAATCAAATTATAGAAAATCACACATATTTAACAGCTGATTATTTAGATGTTAAATTAGAAGATAAAGATACATTCCATACAATAGTTAGAATACCTGGAAAAGTAAGTTTAACAGGTAGTTTACCTCGTACTGGAAAATAAATTCAAGTTAGTAATCCCTATAAATTTGCCCTTCAAAAATAAATTTATAAGGAGGAATTTCATTATGGAAATTACAGATGTTAAAATTTTTAAAGCTAAAAAGAGAGGTCCAGTTTTAGCTTATGCCAATGTTATTTTAGATAACAGATTTATTATTAGAGGAATCACATTATTAGAAACAGAGAAAAACGGAAGATTTATCTCAATGCCATCAAGAAAATTAAGAACAGGTGAAGGAAACTTTAGAGATACTTGTCATCCACTAAATAACGAAGTAAGAACAGAACTCACAACAGCTATTTTTGATGCTTATGACGAATATTTAGAAACAGAAGAATAAAGAGTGTTTTCCTTTTTGTATGCCCTTCAAAATATTAAAAGGAAAGGACTTTTTTATGATTATATCTGATAAATTATTAAATGAATTAGTAGTTTTAAACGAAAATATAAATATGATTATTCAAAACAATAATATAAGTGATTTACAAATGGAGGCTTTTTTAAGAAATCTCGAGAAAAGAAGATACAATATATTAACGCAAATTAAGTTATATAATAAGACTGTAGAATATAAAACACAGCAGATATACAATATAAGTTGTGATTATAAAGCAGAAATAATAGATAACTGCCTAAAATTATATATTCCAGAGCCAATGCCTTCATACAAAAATATGAAAACACACGCATTCAAAAATATATTATTAAATATTACAGAATTAACAAAACCTTATGAAAATATGTTTAATGATAAAGTATTAATACTAATTACCATTTACGACAATATAAAAGGTTGGGATATTGACAATAAATTTATTAAGCCAATATCTGATGCCTTGATTGCAAGTGGTGTTATTAAAGATGATAATATTGATAAAATGTTTTATGCAGTAAAAGGAGAGATTTCTGAAAATCCACATACCGAAGTATGTATTATAAATGAAAAAAATATTATGAATTATATTGAAAAGTATGTAAGCTAAAAGTGTCTTTTTTTTAGTGTTTTTCAAACCTAAAATTATGACATTTTTTATTATGCAAAAAACCTTATATATCAATGGTTTTGTGAATATCAAAAGACACTTTAGTCTTCATAGGGTAGGTATGTGATAGCGAAAGCTATCGCAAAGCTGCCCAAGAACCATTATGAGAAAAATTGTTGGAAAGGTGGTGATTAAAATTAAAAGTATTTTTCCGACAAATGAAAACGAAATAAAATTAGTACAATTTATAGGTAGATTTCAGTACATTTCTAATAAAGATATAAAATATTTCTTTAGTGATACATACTACCCAAAAAGAATAGCAAGACTTGTAAATAATAATATTTTAAGACGCTATCAAAAATATTTAGTATTAGGTGATGATGGATATAACTTTATGAAAATATTAAATCAGCACACTGTACCTTTAGTCTACCAAAAGAAATATGCAGATAGATTAAAATTTATGAGCCATTTATCAGCACTTTATAATAAAGATAATCAAATTACTTTTGAGCCATCTTTTGAAATAAAAGATAAAACAGTTTTTACTGAAAGCTCAAGAAGATATATCGGAATATTAAACATATTTGGAACAAAATATTTAACATATCATATATCAAAAGAACATACGCAAAAGTACATCAGTTCTGTAATTTATGATTTACAAAAAGAAACTAATTATAAGAATGTTATAATTTTAATAGATAATATCAATAGAATTGATTTAAGAGATTTTGCATTTGGACTTAATTCTGTAATTATATGTAATGACAATGATACAGAGCTACAAAAACTAAAATATCTACATCAATTAAATTGGAATAAAGTTATTGATAAATTATATGGAAATCAAATTTATCTATCAGAATACACTTTTTGTGACTATACTGATAGCAGAGATAAATACATAACAACATTTTATTTTATAGATGCTGAAAAAATAAATAGAATAGATACATTTCTAAAAAATAATGCTCAAAAACAAGCTGATATTATTTGTGACGATAGTATTGTAAAACTTTTAGGAAAAGAAATACCAACTGCTAATTATAAAGTTATAAATTTAGATAAATTCATAGAAAAAAACATTAGAATTTATGATTAAAAAGATAATGTTTTATTTATTATTAATTTTATGTGCCATCATTAATATTGTAATTGATTTAAATATTAGTTGGTATATAAAAATATTAAATAAATGCTTTAATCAAAATATTATATTAAATGGATTTTATTATGCCATTATTTGCTCCATAATTGCCTTAATTTTAGTTTTAATTATTATAGTAATAAAACTAGTCATCTTTTATAAAAAAGACGAAATAAAAGGAATAAATTTAAAATCTGAAGATGGAACTTATGGAACAGCAAATTGGTTAAATGATGATGAGTTAAATAATATACTTGGAAGAAACAATGTACCAGGAATAATACTAGGAAAAAGAAATAATGAAATTATAAAATTAGCCTTTAGTAGTTATTTTAATAAGAATATTGCTGTTTTTGGTAGTTCAGGAAGTATGAAAACAATACGGATTTTTAATTACTAACTTACTTGAATTATTAAAATACAAAAAATCAATTATTGTTACAGATGCTAAACGGAGAGATTTATCGTAAAACAAGTGAATTATTTAGAAAAGAAAAGTATATTGTAAAAGTATTAAATTTAAAAGATATGGTCCATTCAGATAGATGGAATCCTCTTGGAGAAAACGAAGATGTAACAGATATTCAAACAAGTTCTAATGTAATAATAGCAGGAACTTCAAAACATAACGGAAAAGATGACTTTTGGCCTCGTGCTGAAGAAAATTTATTGAAAGCATTTGAGTTTTATTTCTTGGAGAATAAAATTGAGCAAAATACTTTAACTGACATATATAAAATTATAGCCGCTGGAGATGTTGCAACACTTGATAATATGTTTAGAGGAATACCACAAGAAAGTCCAGCAAGAATGAGCTATAATATTTTTGCAAGTGGTTCAGATACAATAAAAGCATCTGTATTAACCGGACTAGGAACTAGATTACAAGCATTTCAAAATAAAGAACTGCAACAATTAACAAATGACACAGATATTGATTTAACATTACCAGGAAAAAAGCCTTGTATATACTATGTAATTTCAAGTGATGTTGATTCAAGTAGGGATTTTTTGGTTTCACTCTTTTTTACATTTTTATTTATTAAACTTGTAAAATATGCAGATTCAAGAGAAGATGGTAAATGTGAAAATGATGTATTCTTTATGTTAGATGAGTTTTGTAATATTGGAGAAATTCCAGATTTCAATAAAAAAATAAGCACAGTCAGAAGCCGTGGTATAGCAATAATTCCTATAATGCAAAATATTCGGACAGATAAAAAACAGATATCCAATGGATACTTGGCAAGAAATAATACGGAAATTGTGATATAAGATTATGCCTTCGGTGCAGCAGATACATTAACAGCTGAATATTTTTCTGATTTATTAGGAGTAGCAACTGCAGAAACACAATCCCTAAAAAAGCAGGTTGGAATAGATGGAGATTTAGAGTTTGGTCAAAAAAATATATCTACTCTAAAAAGAAACCTATTAAATGCAGACGAAATATTAAGAATACCATTTAATAAACTTCTAGTGAATATTCGAGGAAATAAGCCGGTATTGTTAGATAAAATGATATATACAGAACATGAAATGTCAAAGAAATTAAAGGATGTTTCGGTTAATAGCTACACCCCATTATGGAATAAGCCTAATAGCATTAAACAAGTTAAGATTGAAAAACCTGCAGAACAAATTAAAATTATAGAGAATGAACAAAAAGAAATTACAAGTTTTGATGATTTTTAATGAATATATGGGCTAAAAGTAGCAAATTGCAAGATTAAATATATAAAATTAAAGCATTTACTTAAAATGGTAAGTGTTTTTAGTTGGAGGTGAAGCATTGGAAGAATTATATTTAAAAGAAATATTGAGAAGTAAAGAAGAAAAAAGAATACTAAAAGGAAATATATCAGGAATAGAAGATGAATATTATAAACTAAAAAACAAGTATATTCCTTGTGCTATTGTTTGGTATGGAGATATAAAAGTTTTAATTCCAATAAATCTTTTAGTTAAAAACAAAGATAGTAAATCCTTAATTCGTGGAATGCTTGGAGCAGAAATAGATTTTATTATTTTAGAAATTGATATCATTGCAAATATTGCAATAGGCAGTAGATTAGAAGCTATGGAATTGCGATCAAGTATTGAAATTCCTAAATTAAAAATAAATGATAGTATAAAGGTTAGAATAATTGCTATTGGAATTAAGCATATAATTGTTGATATGTATGGAAAAGAAATTATAATAAAAGCAGAAAATCTAAAATATACATACATAGTTAATTGCAAAGACATTTTTAAAGTTGGCGAGTATCTACAGGTAAAAATAAAAAACATTGATATTTCAAACAATATATATGAATTATCTGCAAAGGAGTATCAAGAAAATCCATTTAAAAATATTAGAAAATATATAGCATTAAATGGAGAATATACAGGAACTGTTATTGCATTTCCAAAGAAAAATAGTGGAATATTGGTACAACTTGATAATTCAAATGTAACTTGCCTTGCAAGAGTTCCAGCTAGATTTAATTCTTTTCCACATTTTAAGGATAGAGTGTTGATAAAAGTAACTGAAATAAAAGAAAACAAGAAATTTATTTATGGGTATTTAGTGAGAATTATTTAGAAATTGTTGGTGTTCGCTTGATTTCAGTATAAAAATATTGTAATATATTAACAACCTTTCAAGTCAGAAGGTAGTCTTTACTTAAAGATGGAAAGGGGGTAAATGAGATGACACAACCTGAACTTATTTTGCGATTAGTTGAAATGCTTTTGGCCGAAAGGGATAAAAACAATCAATTAAAAGCAAAAGAAAACCAAAAGGATAAAGACTAAATGTGTCATTACATAGTCGGCAGAGTGGGAAGTTACGATCTTGCTCTGTTTTTTTGCATAAAAAAAGTATGTGCAGTTACGATACACATACAAGTAAATGATATCCACAACCTGAACAGGATACATTTGTATTGTACTTAAATAATAACATATTATCTTATATTTGTCAAACAAAATGCAAAATAAATGTTATTAGAATCAGTTTCTATTTATTATATGCAATTTTTAGAAAAAGTCAACATTTTGGCTTTATTTTTTTAGGAGGAAATTTATGTTAGAAGATGAAAAAATAAAAATAATTAATTTTTTACAAGATTTTGGATGTGCTACAATTAAGCAATTACAAATATTATATAATAAACCTAGAGATAATTTTAGGGATATATTAACAAGCAATTTAGTAAGCAAAAAAGGGGATATATTAATACATAATAATAGTGAATTAAATATTAAAACAATTTATGCACTTGATGTACTTTGTAAGTATAAAGGAAGATTTAAGCAATTTCATAAGGGATATGACCCAGTGTATTTAACATTTCTTACAAAAGATAATACACTTTATAATATAATAGTAACAGACAAGAAAAGTGAGCAAGGAGTACTAAAGTTATTAAGAACTAACTCACCATATATTCCTGAAGCAGATAAATTCATAATACTTTTTGAGGACGCAGAGTATTTTGGAAAGATAGAGAGTAAAACACCTTTTGTGTATTGCATATATCCTGAATTGAAAATAATAAACAAGAAATTATCCCCTATACCTCCCCAGTAATAAGGTTTTAAGTATATATAGTGGGGGATAATAAGGGATTATAGTGAATTAATCTAAGAAAAGCAGATATTACAAATAAATGTAATTCTGCTTTTTTATTATAGTATTTTAGTTAGTTTATTTTTTAATGTTTCAAAAATAGATTTATATGTTTTATCTGATGCAATTTCAATAGCTTTAAATAAAACTTTACTTCTTTCATCACATTCAACCATTTTTCCAATTATTTCTCTTGAATTACTATCATTTAGACCAATTTCAACAATTTCTTTACATCTATTTATAGTTTTAGTTTCTCCTCCCTTAAATAGCACATAAAAAATTATTGATTTTAATAATGTATCTGCCATATCATCCCAATAAGAATCTTCTGATTCTTCTATATGAACTATTGCATTGCTCACTAAATCAATATCAGCATCGTTCTTTATATAATCCAATGGATTTTTTCCCTCTCTTATCAAATTTAATAATTCAGTATTTGTGTTTATTGTTTTTTCTTCTACTTGCATAACAGCACCTCTTTCTTATTTTATATTTTAACTTTAATAACATATTATAATATTTTTATTATCTCTCGCCATTTTCTTTAGATGATTGATTTTCTTCTATTTTTCTTCTCATCTCTGCCATTTTTTCTGGATCAGACATTCTTTGAACTGGTGGAAGATTTCTATATTCTCCAAAATTAGTTAAAGAATCTAAAAAATTTTGTCTTGTTTTATTTGTAGTTGAAGTTTCTCTATTCTCTTGTATTGCCGGCGGCAAAACATTTAATTGATTATCAACAAATTTTTCCAAAAACGGTAATTTCATTAACGCATTATTTTTTTGTAAAAGTTGAGCAATTTTTTGTTTAAATGAAAGTTTGCCTATTTCTTGTACTTGTTCATCTTCCTGCTTTTCTTCTCTTGAAGGCCTTATTATTTCTCCAAACTCATTTATACTATATCCATTTGGCATATTCATTTCTTGTGGTTGAATTGTTGCTTCTTGAACTTCTTGTCTTTCTTCAATTCCTAGCATTTGATTTAATATTTTTTGTTTATCTTCTAAATTTGGTACATTGGTTCCATCTCTATTAATGGTTTCTTTATATTTATCTTGCATTCTAGTATTTGCAAATTCACTAATTAGTCCTTGAGCAGATTGAAATATTGCATTAAATTGTTCTTGACTCATATTATTTTGATGTAATCTAGTAATCGCTGTATCTAGCTCTCTCCAAGCTCCTTTTCCCATATACTTATCAAATTCATTTTCTATAATAGCAAAGTCGTTAACTAATCCATAAAAGAAAGTATTAGCAGGTTCTTTTGTTCCATCAGAGTGTTCTATAACAGAATCAATTTTATTTTGTGTTAATTGCTCAAAACTCATTTCTTTGTCAAAATCATTTCTCATTGAAACTGCAAGTAACTTTACTAAATCATCAGCCTTTTTATATAAGTTAAATTCTGATACATCTGCTTTTCCTGTTAGTATATCATCAGCACTATGTTTTCCTCTAATTCCTAACTCTGCCAAAAGATTTATAGCATTTTCCTGAATTTGCATTCCATAAAAAGATTGACCATTGTCTTGTGTTCTAATTAGTCCAGAAACCTGTCTTGAATTTGTTTGCTCATCGTATATTTGTCTATTAGAATTTGACGGATTTAATATCAAATGCCCCATTTCGTGAGCAAGTCTAAAGTCAGCATTATGTCCTTGTATATTTGGATATCTATATGCTAAATTATAAGTAATATGTCCGTTTTCCGAGTGTCTTTGATCCACTTCTCCCTTTGTTGTAGCATTATCTGGATTATCGAATATCAATGATGTTTCGTCATTAAATTCTATATGTAAATTTTCTTCAGATGAATTTTCTTTAAAATTTTGTAATGCAATACCATTAGTAGTTAATAATTCGGACATTTTTTCTTTTATTCTATCAACTCTTTCTATTTCCTTTAAAAAAACTTGACTTGCTTCTTGTCCATTTTTGGCATATATAGTATATTGTCCATTTCCAACACTAAATTTTCCCATAATTTCCTCATCTCATTTTTATTTTAATATAAGAAATAAAATTACACTAATTAGCACTTGAGCTAATACTATCCATTTTGTAATTTTAAAGATTTTTTCTATTTTGTTTCTTCTTTTTCCAGCATCCCAAAACTTACCAATATGTACTTCTGAATGTTCTAAATAATCATCTACATCATCTGTATATTTTGATTTATATGTTGAACTATTATAACCTGCATATTTTGTTTCTGGTAGTAATGGTCTATATACTGATAATATATACCAATATGAAAATACATTACCAAGTAATATGGCTACAAACCATTGTCCAAAAACGATAACATATTTGTTTGTTAAATAATTTACCATATTAAGAGGTAAATTATTCGCATTTATTCTTAACACTAAATATAATATATAAGATAAAATAATTCCAACAGATATACACAATGATTGCATTCTGATTTTTCTATGTTTTATAGTTTTATCGTATCTGTCTGCATTATCTTCAAGAATATTCATTGCTGTTGAATAAATATTATGTGCTTCATTTTCTTGATTATATGTTTGTACCTCTATACGAACATCTGAATATTTTAAATCCCTCCCACAATTTCTAAAATCAACTGTAACATTTACACTATTGTACTGGTCATTATAACTTTCTTTTCCAGATTTAGTATTATAAGAAACTCTTAAATCTAAAAAAATTTCTTCTATTGCTTCAGGTTGATTTAACTGACCTATAAACCAATTATAGTCTGATTCTGTAATATCCTTACCATTTCTTAATTTTACAGTATATTTTAATGTTGTATTACCATTTTCATATTCATATTTTTTTTCACCAAAAGCAAGATTTTTATTTTTTATATTTTCTTGCTCAAAAATATTATCATATCTATTTTTATAATCATCAAAGTAATTTGCAATATCTATTATTGTTTTAATTGGTATTTGTTTGTTTACTACTTTATTATCCATATTATTTATACCCCTATCTCTAGTAAAATCTTGTTTTTCATATGCCATTATAATTAGTTATTATTTCTCTATTTTATTTATATCATTAAATTTTTTTATTTTCAATACTTTTATAGTTTTTTCATAATCAATAACTATTTTGCTCTAATAAAAAATAAAGATTAAAATAAATATCTCTATTCATTTTAATCCTTATTTTCTATTCTGTAACCCATAAACAATATAATGTTTCTGATATCTCAATATCCTCTGGTGTAAAAATATTAGTAATAGTTTCCTTTGCAGACATTCTCTTGGAAAAGTTTGCATTTTCTTGTTCAAACATCCCATTTCTTAATGAACTACTTGAACGGATATTTTCTTCAAAAGGTCTAAAGTCTGTTTTTATACATTCTTTTAAATTTTTTCCTGCCGCATTTGCAATAGCCTCTGCCTTTTCTTTTGCACTATTATATGCATCAGCCATAGCTTCATTTTTTCTTTTTTGTTCATTTTTTACATTAAATGAAATTGTGTATTTAGGTGGATTTTCTAATTTACTTGCTCTTTCCATAAATTCTGCTATAACTTTTATATCATAATCAAATTTTAATGTTGCACCTTGAGTATATGCAAATCCTAATTTTATTTCTATTTTATTTTCATAATCATATCTTTTTTCTTCATATACTCTAAAACTTTGTGTTTTTAAATCTTCTTTCAAAAAGTTCATTTGTTTTAAAACTCTTTCAATAAACTCTTGAACATCTTTTGTTCCATTTTCTAATGCTGATTCATAAGAATCTGCTTTTGTGTAAAAATCCAAGCTAATTTTAACTTCATCCGGTTTATAAAATCTTTTCCCATTTCCTTGTACCATAATATCCATATAATATTTCCTCCTTTAATTTATATCTAACTATAAAACATTTATTAAACTTTTACAATTTCTTTCATCATATGTTCTTAAAACACATAATGTTTATTGCATAATTCTTTTAATCTTGGTCTATGTGTTACTATTACATAAGTTTTGTCTCTTAAATACTTTTCAATCATATTTGTAATTTTTTCTTCAGATAGGCTATCTAAATTTGATGTTGGCTCATCAAAAAAGTATAAATCTTTATCAATTAATATTCCCCTAATTAAATTTAATCTCTGTTTTTGTCCTGCTGATAATTTTATTCCTCTTTCTCCTACCATTGTGTTTAATCCCTCTGGTAGTTCTTTATACCAATTCATAAGTCCTGCCTCGTTTAGCAATTCAAATATCTTATCATCTGATATATTTTTTCCTAAGCATAAGTTATCTCTAATACTTAAATCAAATAAATCAACTTCTTGTGATACAAATACTAAATCTAGTTTTTTATCTTTTTGTACTTTATTATTTACTAGCAGTTTTCCTTTTTCTAGTGGATATAACCCTGCTAAAATATTCATTATAGTAGTCTTTCCTTGACCAGACTCTCCCATAATGCTTATCTTATCGCCCTTTTTTAATATAAACTCTGGTATTTTTATTTTAGTAGAATCCTTTGTGTATGAAAATACAGTATCTGTTAATTTAACAGATTTAAAATCTTCTATTGTTTTTATTTCTTTGCTATCTTTAAAGTAATCATCTAGTTGCTTTTTAGCTGTTTTAAATCTTTCACTTATATCTATTAGTCTAACTAAGCTATTCAAGTTAGAATACAATTTTGCAAGTGCTGACATATAGAATAATAAATATGGTAGTCCGTCTTGCCCATTAGATACCATTATAATTGTGCTTATTAAAACTACAAAATATAACAAATCCATAAGTCCTGTAAATACTCCATTAGTATTAGACCTTTTCTTTTCATTTACTTTAGTTGCTTTTAAATATTCATTTGAATTTTCAGTTATCTTTCTATTACAAAACTTACCTATATTTAATTTTCTTACTGCAATTATATTTTGTATAAAATCAATAAATGTTGCGTTATACTTTGAGTCTGCCTCATTAACAATTTTTTGATATTTCTGTTTGTTTTTTAACATTCTTGCTTTGAAAAATACTGCTAAAACGGATATTATTACACATATAATTCCTGTAATAATCGATTGTCTGCACACCATAATAAATATTGAAGTTCCACCAATTATAAGAGGAATTACACTCGTTTCAAATTGATATGTCATATCAAAAAAGTAAAATGATACATTTGTAATTAATTTATGTATATACCCTGTATGTGTATTTGCGATTTGTTCCATTGACATTGATTGCATTTTATTAAAATAATATTTCTGTATTGCATTTTGTGATTTCACATCATTTACATTATCTATATATGAAGCTATTTTTCCTGCAATTAACATTATTATATCTGCAATAACTATTGCTATTGTCAATTTTATTATCTTATTAAGTGTTAATGGACTTGTACCAAAATATGATAATGCAAACGACTGCCCATAATCTGCTATTGAGTATATAAGGTTAAATATAACTGACCATATAAATAGTTTTTTTGCTACTACTTTTATTAGTTCACGCATTATCTTTCTCCTCTCTGTCTTTTATACCTTAAATATTATGTTTTATGCATTCAAACAATTCTTTAAAATAATTTAGCCAATCAAATGACTCTTTATTTTCAATCATACTTGAAAATTCTTCAATAGTAACATATTTTGCATTCATAACTTCATTGTCTTTAAAAAATAGTTTTTTCAAGTCTATATCGTCATTTATTAAATAAATATCCCTAAAAAAATTCAAGTCATCATTATTCTCAACTATTTCTTTAATTAATTTAATTTTATCATCATCTACATTTAGTCCAATTTCTTCTTTTAACTCTCTTAGAATTCCTTGTTTGCTTGTTTCTCCACTAATAACTAATCCACCAGTTGGTTCCCATATTCCACCGTGTGTTTTATTTAAACTTCTTTGCGTTAATAATATTTTTCCTTTCGAATTAACTATCCAACATTGAACTGAAATAATATATTCTCCTTTATTAAGCATTACGCCATTTTTTCTTTCAATAGTTTTTCCTGTTCTTTTTTTCTCTTTATCATATACATCCAATTTCTCAATCATATAAAACTTCTCCTAACAATTTTATTTTTTTCATTTGTTTTCCATATTTTAATTCTTCATATTTAATATTATCATATTAAATAAAATTAATAAATATTTTACAAGAAAAAATAATATTTATTATTTTCTTGATGCTTGACTTTACATTACCTATTTGATAAATTATAGAAAATACAACAAAAAGGAGGAATATATCATGAATAAAAGTGAATTAGTAGAAGAAATATCAAACAAAACAGAAATGACAAAAAAAGTAACAGAAGAATCTTTAAATGCCTTAGTAGAAGTTATAAAAGAAGCATTACAAAAAGGTGATAAAGTTCAATTAGTTGGATTTGGTTCTTTTGAAACAAGAAAAAGAGCTGCAAGAAAAGGAAGAAATCCCCAAACTGGTGAAGAAATGAAAATTGCTGCATCAACAGTGCCTGTATTCAAAGCAGGAAAAGCATTAAAAGATACAATTAATAAATAAGAAAAAAGACCAATATTGAAGCAATTCAATTAGGTCTTTAATTTTTTATAATTCTTTTAAAATTTCAATCATTTTAAATACTGCATTTAACTTATCTTCAGATAAATCTTCCATCTTTTCGGATATTTCAATTTTCTTTTTAGTCATAGAATTTGTAATAAAGTCTTTATATAATACATTTGGAGTAATACCAAGAAAATTCATTAAGTCTATATCAGTCTTTTTACTTGTTCCATCTTTTGCAGTTTCAAGTTGTGAAATAGTTTTAGTAGATTTTGATAATTCTTCGGCTAATCTTTCTTGAGTTAAATTGTTTTTTAATCTATATTCTTGAAAAATAGTACCAAAAACTTTGTTAATTTGTTCGTTTGTTAAATCTTCCATACTCGCACTCCTTTTTTATATATTATATTGAATGTATTAAAAAACATACACAACGCATTAACTAGATATATTTTAAAATTACAATACATAAAGAAAAAGTGGATAATGCTTGTAAAATAGAGCAAATAATGTTAATATAGTAGAAAATAATATATGTAGTTATCTACTACATATATTTTGCAGTTATCTAGTAGTTGACTACATAAAAGGAGGATGTAAAAATGTCTAAATTAGAGATTAAAGAATTATCTTTTTTTATTATAATTTCAATAGTAAATATATTTATAGCATTTGCTATCACTAATTTACTTGGCATTTCAAATACAATAGTAGTAAAATCATATTCAGTATTATATGGCGATATTACATGGGAAGTTTTAATATTTATGACACTTTCTATAATCGAAGCTACTATTTATGAAATAATAAAAGAAAATAAGATAATAACTGAAAAAAGACCTGCTCTATAATAGAGTAGGCCTTAATATTTATACTATGCGACTTTTTTTAGTCGATAGTTACACATAAAATCTTCTTTTAATATATCTTTATAATCATAAATTAATTTTGTATCTAAATTATACCCAAGTGGTATTAAATCTCTAAAAACACGCCTTATTATATAATCTAAATTATTATTAGTTTGGGGCACTCTTAATGCAAAAATAATATTTTGTATTTGAGTATTTTCAATTTCTTTTAAAATCATATAAGAATTAGAAATGTTTTGAAATGCAATAATTGGTGTATCAGTTGTTTCTTTTATTAAATTTCCTAATAAAAAGTTATCAGTTAGGATTAAATTTTTTGAATCTTCTTTGATGTTATATTCCATAATATAATTTTTTGTCCCTGTTCCATTTATTTTACCACTACTTGAAAACCATAAGTCTTGATTATTATTAAATGATTTATCAAGATGTATTGATAATGCTTTAATTTTATTATTTTCATCAAATACTGGTACAAAAAAACCTGTATATCTACTAAAACACCATTTAAAGTCTTCCTCTTGAAATAATCCAGGTATCCCTGCTAAATTAAATTTTTTTGATAAATTATAAGCAACTAATCTTCTTTTAATATAATTCTTTGGTGCAGTTTTATACAATCCGTTATCAATAGAACTATCTAAAAAGCCATAACTATTTAACATTTTTCTATGTTGTCCTTCTAATTTTAACATATTTAAAAATTCTCTATAAATTTTATCTCTAATATCTATATCTGCAAGAATATTTATTGGGGATATCTCAATATGTGATTTATCTACTGAAAAGCATTCTCTTTTTAATAGTTCTTTAAAAGCTGAAGTATTATCAATTCCTTTAACTTGTGCATAAAGGCCAACTGAATATCCACCTTTTCCACATCGTGAGCAACAATATTTATTGCTTTCTGAGTTAAGACTTAATGTGGGTATTTTACTATTTTTATTATATCCGCAAAATGGACATATTGCTTTGTGCTCATATCCTCTATTATCTACTATTTCTAGGCACAAATGATATGCTACATTTAAAATATTTATATGTTTTTGTACTTCTATGAAATCTAATTTATTCAACTCAATCATTCCCTTCGTTTATATAATTGTTATAAAAATCGTTTACAGCATTTTGTAAATTGCTATAATATGAACCATAATTCCATTCTATGGGCTCATCTAATTTTAATTTATTTACAATAATGTATTTTTCTTTAAAATCTCCAAGCCTTTGTATAATTGCAAAGTCTTTATGCTGTTTTAATATTATAAATCTTCCAATAGATTTACTTTTGTGATTATAGATTTTATTTTCCATTTATTAAGCAGCTCCTTTCAATACTTTTTCTTCCCAATTATTTAAGAATTTTATTTGTTTTTCATTTGGGGAACTATTATTTTTTATTCTACTTTGAACAACCTTATTTCTTCTAACTTCAACTGTAACGAGTGATTTATCAGCTTTTTTTACATCTCTCATAAAGTAAATATCACATTTTCCTTCAGCATAATTTTCTGTATAAGTTCTAACACAATTATTCTGTTGTTTACTTTCATTGATTAAATCTTTAACAGAAGTTGCAGGAAATATTATATATTTGTTATTTTTATATGTGTTTTTATCAAGATTTTTTGACCTTTTAATAATTTGTTCATTTAATATTTTTTGACTATTTATTTCATATTGATTTTCTAATTTATCATGTTCTGCTTTTAAATTTTTTGGAAAAGCATATCTATTATTTTTTAAATCAAATCCAAGAAGTTTTGCAAATCGCAGATAATCTTTATATAAGTATGTTTTCACATTTCCACGATGCATTTTAGCATACTTTATAAAACGATTTAAACTAATGTAATTCGAGATTTCTTCTAAATCATTTATATTTTCACCATAACCTATAAATTTCTCTAAATACTTTAGTTTATTGATATTTTTTTCTTTTAGTAATTGCAGTAGTTTTAATTGTAGAAATGTTATATTGTTTTTTTTCATAAACGGATAATAGTCTTTTGTAACTCCGAAAATGCTTTGAAAAGATCCATAACTACTAAATTCTCTTGCTCTTAATGCTAAATTGTATAATTTCATTTTTGAAAGAAGTTCTATTCTATGTAAAGCATTCTTATTTTTTAATAATTCTAGTAAATCAATATATGTGCAATGTTTTGCTATATCCCATATACAAGAATATTTATATTCTGTGTTAATTAGTAAATTTTTTATATTGTTTGGAAATACTATGGAATAATCAATTATTGAGTAATTTCTTGTATATCCTCTCCATTTTGTATCTTCAAACCAATCACTATGATTTATGTATATATGGCATTGACATTTTGAAACTCTTTCATTTACAAATACATCTCTGTAATAGCTATCAGTAGGTATTTCTCGTGCAAATTCAACAGTTGATGAATGATGCTTATGTGAAGCATCTATAACAGTTTTTAATTCAAAATATCTAATAACAAATGTATCAGATACGCAATCTAAAATAGATACATAATCCTTAAATTCATAATATTTTAAATTACTTCTTTTAATTAAATATTTATTATGGCAATTAGGACATTTTACTTCTTCATTTATTTTTTTGTTGCTATTAAAATCATTATTGCAATTAGTACAATGACATTTGTTCTTACTCGATTTTATAATTAAGTTTTGATGCTTTTCTTGAGTTTTTAAAAATTCAGTCCAACCATTTGGAAGAACTGAATAATAATCTAATTGTCTAAGAATGTTTTTGTGTGCTATTTTTATGTATCCCATTATTTTTGCACCTCCTGGAACATAGAAATTTGTTCTTTTGAATCTTCTTTTTCTGTGTCTTTAGGTTGCTCTTTAATTTCTTTTTTAGATTCTTTTTTTGTTTTACTAATAGCTTCTTTTTTGTCTTCAACTTTTTTATTTAATCCTAATTCTTCATTGCTCTTATTAAAATAAGTTATAGCCCATAGATAAACAACTTTGTCATTTACCATTGCAACATTGTTTTTTGCAAGTTTTTTTGCCTTATCACAAATAAATTTATACATTTGTTTTAGTGATTTTTCCTGATTGTTAAACTTTTCAATTAAATCATTTTTTGTTTTTAAATATTCAAAAATTGCAGAAATATTGTAATCATTTAATTCCAACAATTCGGCATTTAATTTTTCTATTCCTTCCATTTCTTTTACCTCCAAAATAAATTTAAAAGAGGCATAGAATTTCTACACCTCTTAACATTGATACTTTTATGCAACATCTTCTAAAATTTCAGCAAAATTCAAGTATCTCTCTTTATTTAATTTTTTTGTAATGACTTTCATATATTGTTTTATATTTTGAATTTCCACTACTGGCACATTTATTCTTGTGACTCGTGCAATGCTTGTCCCATATTGTGTTGGAGCTTCTACTATATCTCCAATATTAACATTCAAATTTGTAAAATATGAATATGATTTTCCTCCAAAAGTTCGTGGAATAAATTTATCCTCATATTTTACTGCAATTATATTTGTTTCCATTTGATTATTCTCCTTCCATTGTTTTGTAGTCAATTCCATCAATTTCTGCATTGATTTTATTTAACAAATTAAATGTTTCAATAAAATTACTCATACCTGATTTGTTTTTTTCTTCAAAGTCCATTAAAACGACTAATCCGTTTGCTAAACATTGTAATTCATCTCTTGTAAATATCATTTCATTACTTGCAAATTCCAATTTTATCCCTCCAATATTTTTAAATTTATAATTTTATAAGTTAAAATGGTAAATCATCACCATTACTAATTATATCTTCACTATCGTTCTTACTAAAATCAGGAGCTGGTTCTGTTCCATTTAAAATATCATCTGGAGATTTACTTCTTTTTGTTTCTATAAAATCAAGTTCTTCAGCAACAACTTCTGTAATATATTTTTTTTGACCATTTTCATCTTCCCAATTTCTTATTTGTAATCTACCTGTTATTAGTATTTGATTACCTTTTTGCAGATATTTAGATGCAGTTTCGGCAAGTTTATTCCAAGCAACAATATTAAAGAAATCTGCTTGTTTTTCTTCACCTTCTTTTACAAATTTGCGATTAACAGCAAGTGTAAAACTTGCAACTGCCATATTTGTATTTTGTGTATATCTTAATTCAACATCTTTTGTAAGCCTTCCCATTAAAATTATTTTGTTCATAATATTTTTCCATCCTTTCTTTTATAAACTCCATTCATAATTAAATTGTTTTGTATATTCTTTTAATTTTTCTATATTTATAAGGCAATAATCTATTGTTTCGGTTTTTAAAGCATATGGATTACATGGAACTTTTGAATATACTTCTTCAACAACTCCTAACTCCTCTAAAAAATTTGTCATACATGCATTTTCAGAATAATTTTTTATAGTAGCAGTATCAGGCTCATATAAATAATCATTCATGTTAACTGTGGCAACTGCAATGCTTTCTCCATTCTTACTTAAAATACTAATCGCCATAGATTGTTTGTTATGGAAGTAATTTCCCACATTAAAATAACAATCTCCATAATTCTTGTACTTAAATGTTTTACATTTCATAATCTCAATTCCTTTCTTTTTTATGCTGCTATTTTTAATAATTCTTCTTTATTTCTTTTAGCATTTTTTTGTTTCATTTTTCTTTGATTAAAATAATATTCTTCTAAAAATTCCTCTTTATATCTGTTTATTTTCTTTTGGTGTTTTGAAAGTTTAAACATATTTGTAAATCTTCTAATATCTTTTTTCTTCATAGATACTCTATGATTATTCTTAACAGATACAATAACAAATGTACCAAGCAAAATATTTCCTCTAAACAGTCTATTAAATTCGTCATTTTGTGCATTTTTATTTGTAATAATAGTTGCTGTTTCATTTACTTTAAATCTTAGCAATTCATCTCCTATAAATGATTTTATAAATTTTATACTTGCAGGAATCTTAACAGTTTGTACTTCTTTTCCTGGCATTACCAATAATACTTTAATTTTCATATGTGATTTTCCTTCCTTTTTTATAATATTAAAAGGTGGACTTGCCACCTTTAATTATGCTACTTGTAATAAGTTAGCCTCTTTTAAGTTATTATCTTGAATGTTTAATTCTGTGCCTTTTTCTACATTTGCCACTAAAATTTGTGTGTCTTTTGAATAATCTTGTATAAAGTCATAATCTGCACAACTTTCGTAGTCATCAACAAAAAGTGGTAAATTAACATTACTAATTTTGTTAAACATATTACAAAGTTCCAAAGATGTAGCAATAGTTTCAGATCTAGATAATGTTTTTAATTCACCATTTTTATATGTGATAATAAAATCATCCTTAATCTCTCCATCTTTTAGGACACTATAATATCTAATCTTAACATCCTTTAAATGTTTTGTTGCATACTGCATTTTATCTTCTATATAGTTTATATATAGCTTTTGAGCAACCTTTTTTGCTTTACTAATATCATCTATAAGATTTTTTTGTTCTTTAATTTGCTTGTTAAAAATCTCAATATCAGATTTAGCATTTTGAATAGTTCTAATTTGCAATTCAATAGAACTATTGAATTTTTCGGTATTTATTTTTTCTTCTTCAATAGTAGATATTTGTGTTTGTATTTCCTCGATTTTTTGCTTACTATTTTCATTTTGTTTACTTTCCAATGAATGTAATTTACATCTTTCTTGAACAAATGAACTCTTTAAATTTAGCAGTGTATTTTCTAAATCATTTTTTGCTTCGAATGTTTTTTCTAAATCGTTTTTCATATTTCTTATTGTAGATACTTTACTTTCATTTTCAATTTTTTGTTCACACATTGGGCAATATGATATAGACTCGTTTTTTATTAATAAATATGCCTTTTTACCTGTTTCAAGTTCTGTATAATAGTTACTAATTTGTTTTTCAGTTTGTTCTATTTGTTTTGATAAATTATCAACAATTTTTTGTTGTTTATCTTGTGCTTCTTGTATATTTTCTGCCATTAAATAGGATAACTCTTGTCTTAATAATAAAAGTTCATTATCTCGTGTAAATATTATCTTATCATTTACTTGTGCGTCTGTTACACTAGAAGCATAGTCAATTTTACCTTTTAAATTTTCAATTTTTTTATTTGCTAAATCAGAACTGGCTTTTAAATCTTTTATTAAATCAGTAATGTTTTTTGGAACTCCTTCTAAATACTTTTTTTCCTCACTATCTAATTTCTCATAAACCAAATCCATATTTATTTGTGGTAAATAGCTATCTAACATTTTCTTTTGGTCTGCTGGATTTTTTGAAATAAAATAGTTTGGATTCATAATTGATAAAAAAAGTTTTTTATCTAAATAAAATGATTGCAAGTCTTCTTGTCCAATATCTTCATCATCAAGTGTTAATATATTTTTTTTGCTATTAAATCTATTTTTTCCTCTAATAAGTTTATGAGTATTGTTGTTATTATCAATAAAATCTAATTCTACATAACAATTTTCTACATCTCTATTACCAACCCATACTTTATCATCTCCTGTTAAATTAGTACCTAAAAAGGCCCATATTATTGCGTGTAATATATTTGTTTTTCCTTTTCTATTTCCTCCAGTTATATTTGTAACATCATATAACTTTGTTTCAAAATCCTCTGCAAATTTTCTAAACCCTATCGTTTTTAAATATGTAATTCTCATTGTTTTTATTCTCCTTCAACACTTTCTAAATATTTTCCATCTAACCAATCTTCAGTACCATCATCAAACAATATATTGTAGTCCAGGTAATATGGATCTCTACATATTACTTTACCAATTCTACTTTTATAATAAGTACTGTCGCATTTTCCAATGCCATTTACAATAACAATTTCATTGTTCTTAAATTTATTAAACATTTTTTCCTTCAACATTGACTTGGAATTTCTTTTTTTATATAATGCTAATAAAGTTAGTTACTTAAACTTTTAAAATGTAGTGTGCATAGCTTATCTAGTGCTTTATGCTGCTACATTTTTTTGCAATTTTTGAACATATTCTATTGTTTTTGTAAAAGTCTTATCTCCTTTTGTTTCTAAAGATAAAATTACATTTGTTCCAACATCGCATTGCAATAATTCTTCTGATAAGTTAGGTGGAATAATTACATTTGTAACAGTATCATTCATATCAACAAAATCTGCAACTAAATATTCTGATGGTTTTCCATCTTTCATAAAGTTTTTAGTATAAGTTTCTATTAAGAAATATATATTATTTATATTTGATGGTGTTTGAATATTTTTAGTATCCTCTACAATTTCATTTTTAATTACTGTTGATTTTTCGTTTGTTTCTATTGTACCTTTATTTTCTGTGGTAGTTTTTTTGTTTTCCTTTGATGGAACTTCTTTATTTGTATTTTTAGCTATATTAGAAACATCTTTTTTAATTTTTTCACTTGTTTTATCAACAGTTTGTGTTCTTTTTGGGGATAACTTAGATTGATTTGTAGTATTTTTAATTTCTTTTATATTTGAATTTTGTGGTTTAGAAATAAAATCTTCTTTTTGAATAATATCTAGAATATAATTGTTAAATGTTTTTCCTTGTTTATTGGTTTGTTCTTCTTGTTTTAGAAATAAAGTATAATCTCCAATTAGCGAATTTCCTAATTGTTTTTGCAATTCAATATAGCTTTCTAATCGCTTAATTGATGTTTGTCCTGTTATTTTCATAATCCATATTCTGTCTGTACTTATTTCAGGTAATAAGAATTTTAATGTTCCTTCTACATTACAAGCAGGTTTAGATATATCATCTACAGATAACCTATATTTACAATCTTCTGAACAATTTACAGGTTTCCATACATTTGATATTTTTTGTTTTCCTTGTGCTTGATTTCCCATACAATAACATACTGCACCACTTTGGTTGTACCTTATTCTTTTTATAGATAATGGATTTTCATCAAAAAATCTAATATCTATTGTACTGTCTTTTTGATATCTTTCATTAAAACGATTTAATAAAAAGTTCATATTATCGTTTTTTATTTTTGCAATAAAATATCCGAAGTTCTACAACTTTTCGCTTATTATTTGTTACTTGTTGCTCTCCATGTTGGATTCTGCCTATTATTGGCAAATTAATATTTCTTACTTTTTCCATTATAATTTTTTCCTTTCTCTTTTAAATTTGATTATGCAGCAACTAATTCTTGCATACAATAACAATTTTCTTGTATCATTGTTAAGTCAATAGTGTAAATTGGGTATAACATAAAATTTATTGCACATATTCCAACTTGTTTTTCTAAAATACCTAAATCTTGTAATTGAGGTATAAGTGTTGGCTTGTATTTGCAATCTACAACAATTTCATTTTCTTTAAGTTTTATACTATTTTGCTCAAGTGTAATGTCTGCAAAATGTGATGTTTCGTTTGTAGTGGAATCAGTACCAAATAAACTTAATTGCAAGTTTCCATTTACATATCGTGAACTATGAATAAAACAATTTGTGAATATTGTTTCGTATAATTCAAAATCAAAACCATTTTTCATAACAAAAATCTCCTTCCATTTTTTTGTGTAAAAGATTTTATAAAATCCTCCTTTCTTTATTTTGGGGCAAAAAAAGAGAAAGATAAATATTTGTAGGGGGGTACAAACATTTACTTTCTACTTATTTCAAGGCACAACAAATAATCTATATATTTAATTGGCTTTATATCCCAAATTATGCTACATCAATAAATGTAGATGTGTTACTACTAACTAAAATTTTAGTAGCTATGCTTTAGAATATAATTCTAAAGGTAGTTATAGCAAAAACTATAACATTATCTTTATACACAACTATATTTTACAAACAATTTTTAGATAATTCAATAATAAGTTTAAAAAAATTTTTTTTGCCTTTATATCAATTAAAAATAGTATTTTTAATGTCCTAAAAACAATTTTCGACAAATATTTTGTGAGAAAACCATTATAATAAAAGAATTAAAAATTATTTCACTTCAGCGTTCACTTTCTATAATAAATTTTATACAATTCTAATTGAAAGGTGGGATTGTATATGGAAGATGATATTATTGAGAAATTGTTTGAGAAAAAGGAAGATGATGATTTATTTAATTTTGACAGTGACGAGATAAAAAAATGGCAACGATTACAGGCAAAAGATAGTCAAGAATTGTATGAATTTATTTCAAAAAGAGTTCATCCTAAAAGTCAAAGTAAATTACAAAACTTAATTGAAAAATACATAAATTCTATTATAGAAGAATTGGTATGTACTGAAAAGTTATATTATAGGTCTGGTTTTTTAGATGGATTAAGTCTTTCAAAAATTTCAAACAATAAATAATATAGTAATTGCTCTATATGTGATGTATAGAGTAATTATATAACAAAAAATATATGTAACATAACTACACTTATGATACATATAGAACAAAAAAACAATATAAAAATATAAATATATGTAACATAACTGAAAATAATGGCAGTATTCATATGTAACATAATTGAAATGAGGTGAAATAAAATGTTAGAAGATTTTAAAAATTATTTAATAGATAATAAATTAAGTGATAATACTTGTAATTCCTATATAGCAGATTTAAAGGTTTATATGAAATATTATCAAGATAGTTATGGCGAAGTATTAGAAAAATTATATAGTGCGGATATACATTCTTACATATCATATTTAAAAAATTATGAAGATAGAAAAGCCAGCACAATCAATAGATATTTGTGTGCATTAAAAAGTTATAATGAATTTTTAGTAGATAAAGGTATTCAATGTGATATAGTAATAACAAAAAAGGATTTTATAAAAATACAAACTAATTTCTTGAAAGATGATGTTCCAGAAGAAAAACAAATAAACCAATTAAAGCATTGTGCAGTTAATAATAAACGAGATTATGTATAAGTGTCAATGATGTGAAACAAAAATATATAAAAATTAAATCTATA
>CAZDPV010000006.1:0-54355 GCA_964507565.1 uncultured Clostridium sp. | reverse complement strand
TTAAATGGAAACAACTTAGAATATGGATTAAAGCCATATATATATTATACATGTGAATATTCAGATGGAACAACTTATGATATAATAGTAAATTACACATTAGACAATTTTATAACAGTAACAGGAACATATAATAATAATACACAATACATATCAGCATCAGGATATTATATAAATACAAAAAAGATACAAACCAATGACATAGAAAATAAAAAAGTAGAAATAAAAGAAGAAAATGGAAACGTAGAAATCGAGCCAGAAATACTAGGCGAATATATCTCAACAACAGATAGTAGCTATGAAGGCTCAAACCACAAAATAACAAAAAACGATGTAAAATATTATAATTACATAATATATAATAATGTAAAATATTATTATGACGACGAAAATAAAGACAGAATAATAAATAACAGCGAAAAATTCAATGAATCATTAGCAGGAATCCCAATATTTAGATTAGAAAACAATTTGAGAATATATATAAATGAAAGTGAATTAAGTCAAATTGCAAGTTATAATGGATACAATAAAAACACAATAAAAGACAAAACAAATTTCAAAGACATAAATGCAGTAAAGCACTACCAAAATGCAATAGAATTTTCAAACAAAGTATATCCAGCATTACAAACAATAGACTTAGCACAAGATGTAATAAAAACAGAAAGCTATAAAAAAGATTATATAGTAAGAACATCAGAAGGAAAAGAAGTAGCAGCAAGTACAGATAAAAACACATCACACATAAAAAAAGACTATGAAAACAAAAAAATATTTGATTATGGAGATACAAACAATGATCCAGAGTTAGAATCATCATCATTCAATGAACATAGAATGGACGTAATAATAAGCTCAATAGAATCAAGTTTAGTAACATCAATATCAAACTTTAATAAATACATATCAAGTAGTAGTTATGAATATGAAATGCCAGCATTAGCAGAAACAGACTGGAATAGAATAGCAAATAATGTAACAACAGTATCATTTATGCAAGGATTAACAATAAACAATTATAAATATTATAATGGCTATTCAGTAGTAGCAAATAATAAAACGAAAGAATTCATATCAAAAGACTCAATTTATGTACAAGATAATTATAGCAAAAATGATGGAGAATGGAACTCAAACAGTTTATATCAAAATTCAAGTTACAATAAAACTAAAGACGGACAAACAACAACGATAACAGCAGAATATCATGACCCAAGATGCAAAGCATATAATGAATATGATTCAGCAAATGACGGGACAAATGGAAATGTAAAAAACAATACAGTAGGATATAGAAGTTTAGATTATGAAAGAAAAACCTTTACATATAAAGAAATAAACGGAAATATACAAGGAGAAACCAAGCAAGAAGTATATTACAACCAACCAGGAACAAGTAGTTATGGATGTATAACATCAAGAAACGAAAATGTATATTCAACAGATGAACTATTAAATGGAAAAAAATCAGAAGCAACAGGAAAGGCAGCATCATTAGAAGTAAGAAGAGCATATATAGTAGCATTAGCAAGATATAAGCAAACAATAGAGCAAATAAAAAACACTAGTGTAGTAATATCAAATCCATTATCAGGAACAATGCAATATACAGTTCATTATATGTACCAAAAATATAATACAAATATATATGAAGAAAAAAGTGAAAAAACAGGAATAAAAACAATAGGACAAAAAGTAACAAGAAGTGACTTATACGTAGAACCAAGTTATGGGTATAAGGCATCATCAAAAGGAATAAAAGTATTAAATGAAAGTAAAAACTATGTAAATTTAGATTTTAATAGTGATTATGCAATAATAAATAAAGAAAACAGTAATGATTTTTCAGTATATTATGATGTAGACACAAGCAAAACTAAGCAAGTAAAATGTACAATAAATTATTTAACATTTGAACCAGCAGCAGCAACATATATACAAAAAAGAACAAATACAATAACAGACAATATATGGGTAAACTTAGAAAACACAATAACATTAGGCGCAAATACAATACCAGGCAGTTATGCAGGACAAGACATAAAAAAAGTTGAAGGAATAATAAATAACCAAGTATTTGGAGAATATTTAGACAAAATAAATCAAGAAATAACAGTTCAAAGTGGAAGTACGCTAAATGCATATTATGGAGGAGACTTAATAGGAAAAACATATACCATAAGATACCACTCAGATAAAACAGCAAACCCAAATATAACAGGAAAAATGGAAAACGATGTATTTTATTATTATAGTACAAATACACTAAAAAACAATGAATACATACGACCATCATACACATTCGACTATTGGGAAGGAAGCAATGGAAAAACATATAAAGAAAGCAGTAGCATAAACATAGCAAACCAAACAGAATTAAAAAAAGAAAACGAAGAATGGTATTTAGACTTATATGCACACTGGAAATCAATAGAATATGAAATAGCATATATAGGAACAAACTCAAAATCAGGAATGATGAATAATAGTGTACACCAATATGGAATAGAAAAAGAATTAACACCAAATGTATATCAAAGAACATTTAATGTACAATTCAATCTAAAAACAGGAAACACAAATTATTATAAAAAAGACTTTGCATTATCAGGAATAAATTCATCAATGACAGTAGCAAACGAAACAAACGAAGCATCAAGCAAAGTATATACCGTAAAATACAATAAAGGAGCAAATAAACAAAACGGTTTAATATATAATGCAAAAGATGGAATAATTCCAGCAGGTAAATCAGGAATAATAAGTTATGATGTATATTCAGATAAAGAAGCAACATTTACATTAAACATACAAAATCAAAAGGTAGGAGTAAATGCATCACTAGGAAGAGTAGATGAATATGCAGGAGCACAAGAAGAAATAAAAGTAAATGCAAATACATGGACTCATATAGCATTTACATACAAAAACAATTCAGGAACTGACATTTATGACCAAAGTATATTAACATTATTAAATGTAAATGAATTAACAACAGTACAAATAAAAAATGCAAAATTAGAAATAACAAACATATCAACAAACGAAATAAATAGTGTAGAAAAAGGAAAAATATCAAGTACATTTAAAAACTGGAAAAATGAAAAAACAGGAGAAACATATATAGACAAGCAAAAAGTACTAAATTTAGGAACTAGCCAAGGTGAAATCGTAAAAATAGATTCGCAATGGCAAGATAATGAAGTAGAATTACCCTATATATATAAACCAGGATATACATTTATAAGCTGGATAGATCAAGATGGAAAAACATATAATCAAGGAGATAAAATACTAGCAAATAAAAATTTAGTGCTAACTGCAAAATGGTCGGATTCAATAATAATGACAGCAACATTAAAAGTAGATAAAGTAACGACTAAAACAATAAAAGTAACAGCAGAAGCAAAAACAGATGCATTAGCAGGTATATTAAATCCAACATATATGTTCTCAATAAAAAGACAAGACCAAGGAGAATATTCATATTCATTAAAGCAAAGTAGTTCAGCAAGAGAATGTACGATAACAGATTTAACACCAAATACAATGTATGACATAAAAGTAGTAGTAAGCGCAGACAATGCTGAAGAAAATGCAGAAGCAAAAGTACAAAGCACAACATTAGATGTACGAGGAACTTTATATGTAGCAGAACAATATTGGACGCAGAAAGTAAATGTAGAAAACACTGTAACAGTTAAATTTGGAATAAAAGATGGATTAAACTTAGACTTAGACGGATTTCATATAGAATATACAATAACAGGTTCAGGTACGTATGGAAACTACAATCAATCTACCGGAGTAACTGGAATACGAAATAATACAACAGTATTTGCAAGACTAACAGATGGAAAAACAATACTATCACAAATAAGTACATACGTGCATGATGGACAGCCACCAACAGAGGGAACACTAAACATGAAACTAGGAACAACAGAAGGAAGTGATTATTCAAATACAACATGGACAAACCAAAATGTATGTATATGGGCGAATAATGGAACAGATACAGAAATAGGACATAAAAGTACCACATATAGTTATTGGGGAACAAGCTGGGGAACAAATATAGAAGCAGGAACAAAAACAACACTTGATAAAACCGGGTACTATTATGCAATGACAACAGCAAAAGATTATGCAGGAAATACCACAACTAAAACAGGATATACAATAAACATAGATAAAATAGTACCAACAGTATCATTTGGAACAAATGGAAGTGGAGGCAGCTGGTGGAATTATAGTCCAACAACAAGAATATATGCAAGTGATGAAGGTGGAAGTGGAATAGCAGAATTAAGAGCAAGATGGATGGAAGGAACAACGGCACTGTCTAAAAGGTCAGACTTTACAGGAGATGGAGGCTGGGCATTTAATAGCGGAGGCGATTCAATATGGGGACCATCAAATGGACACTGGTACTTATGGGTATATGCAAGAGATAATGCCGGAAATGAAACTATAACAAACACAAAAGAATTCTTAGTAGATACGATAGCACCAGGACTTCCAACAGCAGCTTTATTCTATGCAGGGGATGGAACAAATTTATATACTGAGGGAACTTGGACAAATGCAAATGTTTATACAGCGATAACAGCAGGAAACGACAATGAAGGTGGAAGTGGAATAAAAAAATATTTAATTTCAACAGATGGAAAAACATGGATAGATTACAATTATAATTATACAATATCACCATATAAAATAAGTGACGAAGGAATAAATTACAGATATTATAAATCAAAAGATAATGCAGGAAATGAAAGTGGAACTTTAACTAAAACAATAAAAATAGACAAGACTGCACCAACACTATCAATAACATCATTAGGTGCAAATTCATATCCAGATACATTAACTGTAAAAGCTGTAGATAAATATGTGGCAATAAATTATATAGAATTACCAAATGGAACAAAAATAAATGGTAATGGAAGTAATACACTAAGTACAAATTATAGCGTAACTAAAAATGGACCTATAACCTTTAAGGTAGCAGATACAGTGGGAAATATTAGAACAGTAAATTATGATGAAACAAACGTAATAAACTTTGAAACGCAGTGGACTTTTGCTACAGCTACAAATATTACAGTACCAGTGTCAGGAAATGTAAATTTATACATTGACTATGGAGATGGTACAAAACAAAATATTAACAATGATAATCCATCGCATTACTATTCAAATGCAGGAACATATACAATGAAAATTTCTGGAAAGTGTGATATTTTTAATATAAACCAATCTTCTGCCCAATATTTAACAAAAATAAATAGATGGGGATGCTTAGAAAATAAACAATACAAATTTGGAGATGGCGCAAATGGAATTGCTTGTACAAACTTAACTGGAAGTTTACCTTCACCTAATTCAAATAGCTTTAAAAATATAACATCATTTTATGATTCTTTTAATGGATGTAAAAACATAACAGGAAGTATACCTAACGGGTTCTTCTCTTCATGTAGTAATGTTACAACTTTTTTCTGCACATTTTATGGATGTAGTGGATTAACAGGATCTATACCTTCAGGTTTATTTGACGCATGTAAAAATGTAACAAGCTTTGCCGGTACATTTAATTCTTGTACTGGACTAAATGGAGCAATACCAACAAATTTGTTTAAGAACAACACAGCAGTACAAAATATTGACTATATATTCTTTAAATGTGTAAATTTGAACGGAACAATACCAGCAAATTTATTCTCTAATTGTACAAATACAACAAGTGCAGTATGTGCATTTTATGGTTGTACAGGGCTAACAGGAATGGGAAATGGCATATTTAAAAATTGCAGTAAATTACAAGATTTCAAACAAACATTTAATAGCTGTACTTCCTTGCAAGGAACGTTGCCTGCAGATACATTCCAAAATTGTGTATCAGTAACAAGCTTCTATTGCACATTCTATAATTGTTCAAATTTGTCCTCAATAGGAATTGGAATATTTAATAGTTGTAGAAATGTAACAACTTACGCAGGAGTATTTAATCAATGCACCAATTTAAGAAGTGGAGTTACAAGCAATATGTTTGATGCTAGTCAAAATGTAACGGACTTTTCTTATACATTTTATAAATGTAACAATATAACTGGAACAGCACCAGAACTTTGGAACAGAGGCAATGTACAAGTAAAATATTATTGCTTTGGAGAATGCACACACCTATCAAATTATAATTCAATACCAGGCAATTGGAAGTAAATCACAATCAATTCGCGAAATAAATAAAATCTATAAAAAAACATGAAATATAATTTGAAAATAGATGTTAAATAATACTAATATATGAACAATACAAAGTCTAGTAAAAGATTGTTCATGATAATGTTACACTTGCAATTTGAGAAAGACTTCATTATTCTCGATTGCAAGGTGCAACAAAAAATAACTAAAAAGTATTGACTTTAGACACAATATATTATATAATAAATAAGCATGTAAAAAGTAACGTTGAAGTAGAATGTGGCTACACACTTAGAATCTAGGCGATGTAGGGAACTTCTATGGAGTATGTCATGGCTTAAGACCAGGCGGCAAGTATTATAAATAATATAGCACTTTAGCCCCAAGATACCCATGCAAACTTGGGATTTTATATTGGTAGTTCAAGAAACACCAGGGTGCGTTTATAACTTCCGACCAAAAATCAAAAAATTTAAGGAGGGAAAAACAAATGGCAACAAAGAAAAATGCTGAAAAAACTGTTACAACATCAGCTGTAAAAAGTGAAAAAATCAGAATAAGACTAAAGGCTTATGATCATGTTATTCTAGAACAGTCTGCTGAAAAGATAGTAGATACTGCTA
Source organism: uncultured Clostridium sp. (assembly GCA_964507565.1). Taxonomy (GTDB): domain Bacteria; phylum Bacillota; class Clostridia; order TANB77; family CAG-508; genus CAG-793. The sequence continues at coordinate 47,519 of CAZDPV010000006.1, read as the reverse complement.
AAAAAACAGGAGCAAAAGTTTCAGGACCTATTCCACTTCCAACAGAAAAGGAAATTGTAACAATCTTACGTTCTCCACATAAACACAAAGATTCAAGAGAACAATTTGAACTAAGAACTCATAAAAGAGTAATTGATATTTTATATCCAACTCAAAAAACAGTTGATAGTTTAATGAAAATTGAATTACCAGCAGGTGTTGATATAGAAATCAAATTATAATTGAAAAATTATAAAAAGCCAAGCTAACCAAATCGGCGAAATGCCGAAAATATAAAAGGAGTTAGCCAATAGGAGGAAAAATGAAAAAAGCATTAGTAGGAAAGAAAGTCGGAATGACACAAATTTTCGACGAAACTGGGAAAATAGTTCCAGTAACAGCTATTGAAGTTGGACCATGTACAGTTACACAAATTAAAACTGCAGAACAAGATGGTTACTCAGCTGTTCAATTAGGTTTTAAAGATGTTAAAGAAACAAAATTAACAAAACCTGAACTAGGAAAATTTACAAAAAGTAAATTAGCTCCTAAAAAATATTTAAGAGAATTTAGACTAGACTCAGTAGAAGGACTAAAAGTTGGAGATGAATTAAAAGCTGATGTATTTACAGCTGGAGACAAAGTTGATATTCAAGGTACTTCAAAAGGAAAAGGATTCCAAGGTGTTATCAAACGTTGGAATCAAACAAGAGGACCAATGGGACATGGATCTATGTACCATAGAAGACCAGGATCAATGGGACCAACATCAACACCAGGTAGAGTATTCCCAGGAAAGAATTTACCAGGACATATGGGTGTTGAAACAGTTACAATACAAAATCTAGAAGTAATAAAAGTTGATTTAGATAAGAATATAATTTTAGTAAAAGGTAGTGTACCTGGAGCTAAAGGTTCAATATTAAGAATTAAATCAAGCGTAAAAGCATAAGGAAGGAGGAATAAAAGATGCCTAAGATAGATGTATATAGTGCAGACGGAAAAAAAGTCAAAGAATTAGAATTAAATGAAAAAGTATTTGGAATTGAACCAAATGAAACTGTTGTTCATAGTGTAGTTTTAAATTACCTTGCAAATCAAAGACAAGGAACACAAAACACAAAAACAAGAGCAGAAGTGTCTGGTGGTGGAAGAAAACCATGGAGACAAAAGGGAACTGGTCGTGCAAGACAAGGATCTATAAGAGCTCCACAATGGATTAAAGGTGGTATAGCTTTAGGACCAAGACCACGTTCTTATGTTTATAAAATGAACAAAAAAGAAAAAGACTTAGCTATAAGATCAGTATTAAGTTCAAAAGTTCTTGAAAAAGAATTAATAGTTGTAGAAAAATTACAATTAAAAGAAATTAAGACTGCAGAAATGAGTAAAGTATTAAATAGCTTAAAAATAGAAGGAAAAGCATTAGTTGTTTTATCAGCTAATGATGTAAATGTTCAAAAATCAATAAGAAATATTGAAGGAGTTAAATCTCTAACAGTTGATACAATGAATGTTTATGACTTACTTAAATATAGCAAATTAGTTTTAACAGAAGATGCTGTTAAGAAGATAGAGGAGGTGTACGCATAATGTTACCAGAAGAAGTAATAATTAAGCCAGTTGTTACTGAAAAAAGTAATGACCAAGTACAAATGGGAAAGTATACCTTTAAAGTAAACAAAAAAGCTACAAAGGTAGATATAAAAAGAGCTGTAGAAAAATTATTTGGAGTTAAGGTTCTAAAAGTTAATACAGTATCAGTAAAAGGAAAAGAAAAGAGAGTAGGAAAAAGTGTAGGAAAAACATCTGACTGGAAAAAAGCTATTGTTTCAATAGAATCAAATCCATCAGAACAATCTTACTTAGCAAAAGGCGGAAAATCTACAAAGATTTCTAAAAAATATAAAGATTCAATTGACGAATTTGCAGGTGCATAGAACTCAAATAAATCTTGATTAAAGTACAATAAATTATCGAGAAACAACTCGGAAAATAAAAAATATCCGTATTGCAAAGCGGGAAAATTTTTGCAAAATAAATAAATAGGAGAATACAAAATGGGAACAAAAAAATTTAGACCAGTTACTCCATCACTAAGAAATATGTCAGTTTCTGATTTTTCTGAAATAACAAAAAAAGCTTCTGAAAAATCTTTATTAACAGTAAAGAAAGAAAAAGCTGGAAGAAATGCACAAGGAAAAATTACAGTTAGACATCAAGGTGGAGGAAACAGACAAAAATATAGAATAATTGATTTCAAAAGAAATAAGACAGATATGGAAGCAACAGTTGTTGGAATCGAATATGATCCAAACAGAAGCGCTAACATAGCATTATTAAAATATGAAGATGGAACAGTAGCATATATATTAGCTCCAAAAGGATTAAAAGATGGAGATAAAGTTATATCAGCAGTTTCAGCAGATATAAAACCAGGAAATTGTATGAAATTAGAGAACATACCAGTAGGTACTTTAATTCATAATATTGAAATCAATCCAAATCAAGGTGCAAAACTTGTAAGAGTTGCTGGACAATCAGCACAGTTAATGGCTAAAGAAGGAGCTTATGCTCATCTAAGATTACCATCAGGTGAAATGAGATTAGTATTAGCAAACTGCAAGGCAACAATAGGTGTTATCGGAAACGAAGAACATGAAAACATCAAATTAGGAAAAGCAGGAAAAACAAGAAATCTTGGAAAACGTCCTGAAGTTAGAGGATCAGCAATGAACCCTAATGATCACCCTCATGGTGGTGGTGAAGGAAAGGCTCCAGTAGGACACGCAGGACCAATGACACCTTGGGGTAAACCAGCTCTTGGATATAAGACAAGATCAAAACACAAAAAATCAAATAGACTAATTACAAAGAGAAGAAAATAATTTTTAAATAGAATTTAGAGAAAAATAAATTTTCTCTAAATCCAAAATCAGAAAGGAGAATATTATGTCAAGATCAAGCAAGAAAATGCCTTTCATTGCACCAGAACTTTTAAAGAGAATTGAAGCAATGAACGAGAGTGGAAAAAAAGAAGTATTAAAGACATGGTCTAGAGCTTCTACAATATATCCACAAATGGTTGGACATACGATAGCTGTTCATGATGGAAGAAAGCATGTTCCAATATACATTACAGAAGAAATGATTGGACACAAATTAGGCGAATTTGCTCCTACTAGAACATTTAAAGGACATTCAGGAGCTAAAGCAGATACAACGACAGCAAAATAAATAAAATATCTTAAATTATGAAAAGGAGGAAATTATTGTGGCAGACGAAAAAGAAAGCAAAACAGCTGAAAAAAAGGAAACAGTAGCTAAAACAGAAACCAAGAAAGCTCAAACAACAAAAAAAGTAGTAGCAGAAAAAAACGCCCAAAAGAAAGTTACAAAATCAGAAGCAACTGAAAAAGTAACAAAGGCTAATGAAGTTGCTAAAAACGAAGTAATTAAATCTGATGAAGAATTAGTAGCAAAAGCTATAGTTAAATATTCTAGAATTTCAAGCAGAAAAGTAGGAATAGTAGCTGATTTAATTAGAGGAAAAAATGTTGATGAAGCAATGGCTATATTACAATTTTCAACAAAGGCTGGAGCAGAAGTTTTAACTAAACTATTAAAATCAGCAATAGCAAATGCAGAAAACAATAACCAAATGAATCATAGTAAGCTATATATAGCTGAAATATATTCAAATCAAGGACCTACATTAAGAAGAATCAGAGCTGCAGCAAAAGGTTCAGCAGTAAGAATTAGAAAAAGAACAAGTAATACAACAATAGTATTAAAAGAACGTGATTAATTTTAAAGAAGGAGGCTTAACAAAGTTATGGGACAAAAAATAGATCCACGTGGATTTAGAGTTGGTGTTATAAATGACTGGAGTTCAAAATGGTATGCAGATTCAAAACATTTTGGAGACTACGTTGTTGAAGACCATAAAATTCGTGAGTATATAAAGAAAAAATTATATGTAAGTGGAATTTCAAAAATTGAAATTGAAAGAACACCAAAATTTGTAAAGATTAATGTTTACACAGCAAAACCAGGATTAGTAATAGGAAAAGGTGGAAATTTAGCTGAAACATTAAAATCAGAATTAGAAAAGATGATTAACAAACAAGTTAACCTAAATATTGTAGAAGTTAAAGATGTTGATACAAATGCACAATTAGTTGCAGAAAATATCGCAGGACAACTAGAAAGAAGAATTTCATTTAGACGTGCTATGAAGCAATGTATGCAAAAAGCTATGAAAATGGGAGCATTAGGAATAAAAGCTTCAGTTTCAGGTAGATTAGGCGGAGCAGATATGGCAAGAACTGAATTCTACAAAGAAGGAACAGTTCCTCTTCAAACACTAAGAGCTGACATAGACTATGGATTTGCAGAAGCAAATACAACTTATGGAAAAGTTGGTGTTAAAGTTTGGATATTTAAAGGCGAAATTCTTCCAGCAAAGAAAAACCAAGTAATGGAAGGAGGAGATAATCATGCCATTGATGCCAAAAAAGACTAAGTTTAGAAAACTACAAAAAGGTAGAATTAGAGGAAAAGCAACAAGAGGAAATAAAGTTACTGATGGTGAATTTGGATTACAATCATTAGAGCTTGGACTAATCACTTCAAATCAAATTGAAGCAGCCCGTGTTGCTATGACAAGATACGTAAAAAGAGGCGGTCAAGTTTGGATTAAAATCTTCCCAGATAAGCCAATGACATCAAAACCTATTGGAACTCGTATGGGTAAAGGAAAAGGTAGTGTTGAATTTTGGGTAGCTCCTGTTAAACCAGGAAGAGTAATGTTTGAAATGGGAGGAGTTTCAGAAGACATAGCAAAAGAAGCTTTACGTCTTGCTGGAAACAAACTATCAGTAAAATCTAAGTTCATAAAAAAAGAAACTGAAATAGGTGGTGATAAAGATGAAGATAAATAAGATTAAGGAAATGTCTTCACCAGACTTAGAGAAAGAATTAGGAGAATTAAAAACAGAGTTATTTAAACTAAGATTTAGTTTAGCAACAAATGGATTAGATAATCCTATGAAAATCAAAGAAGTAAAGAAAGACATTGCAAGAATAAATACAATTCTAACTCAAAGAAAGTTAGAAGAAGCTAATAAATAGGAAAGGAGATACCATAATGGTAGAAAGAAATCTTCGTAAAACAATGATTGGTAAAGTTGTATCAGACAAAATGGATAAAACAGTTGTCGTTGCAGTTGAAACAAGTAAAATGGATAAAACTTATGGAAAAATTAAGAAATCTACTTATACTTTAAAAGCTCACGATGAAGAAAATAAATGCCAAAGCGGTGATACAGTTAAAGTTATGGAAACAAGACCTCTATCAAAAGAAGTAAGATGGAGAGTTGTTGAAATACTAGAAAAGGCAATAATAAAATAATAAAAAAGGAGGAGTCATACTATGGTACAGCAACAAACTATACTTAAAGTAGCTGATAACACTGGAGCAAAAGAAATTATGTGCATAAGAGCTCTTGGTGGATCATATAGAAAGTATGCTAGAATAGGAGACGTTATAGTTGCATCTGTTAAATCAGCAACACCAGGCGGGGTTGTTAAGAAAGGCGAAGTAGTTAAAGCAGTAGTTGTTAGAACTAAAAAGCCAATTCAAAGAGCAGACGGAACAGTCGTAAGATTTGATGAAAACGCAGCTGTTATAATAAAAGACGATAAAACACCAAAAGGAACTCGTATTTTTGGACCAGTTGCAAGAGAATTAAGAGATAATGATTACATGAAAATACTATCTTTAGCACCAGAAGTTTTATAATAGAAAGAGGTGAAATACATGAAACTAAGAAAAGGAGATACTGTAAAAGTATTATCTGGAAATGATAAGGGAAAAACAGGAGAAATCCTAGAAGTTATTCCTAAAACAAATAAAGTTGTTGTCAAAGATGTTAATATCAGAAAAAGAGCAACAAAACCAAGAAAAGCAGGAGAAGAAGGCGGAATAATCGCATCTGAACATGCAATGAATTCAAGCAAAGTTGCAGTAGTTTGCCCAAAATGCGGAAAAGCAGTAAGAATCGGATACAAAGTTGAAGAAGATTCTAAAGTACGTATTTGCAAAAATTGCAAAGCTGAATTAAAAAAATAATTGATGGAAAGGAGGTCTAACAAGACTTATGGAAATATTAAGAGAACAATATGAGAAAGAAATAGTTCCAGCATTAATGAAAAAATTTAACTATAAATCAGTTATGGAAGTACCAAAATTAGATAAAATAGTTTTAAATATAGGTTTAGGTGACACAAAAGAAAACCCTAAATCATTAGAAGGAGCTGTAAAAGATGTAACAGCTATAACAGGACAAAAACCAATTATAACAAAATCAAAAAAGGCTATAGCTGCTTTCAAATTAAGAGCAGGAGTTAATATAGGAGTAAAAGCTACGCTAAGAAAAGGAAAAATGTATGATTTTGCATACAAACTTTTCAATGTAGCATTACCAAGAGTTAGAGATTTTAGAGGAGTTTCAAACGATTCATTTGATGGAAGGGGAAACTACTCAATGGGTATTAAAGAACAATTAATTTTCCCAGAAATCGAATATGATAAAGTTGACAAAGTAAGAGGAATGGATATAATCTTTGTTACAACTGCTAAATCCGATGAAGAGGCAAAAGAGCTATTAACTCTTCTTGGAATGCCTTTCAAAAAATAATAAATGAAGGAGGAAAAAAAGAGCAATGGCTAAGAAGTCTTTAAAAGTTAAACAACAAAAACCACAAAAATATCAAACAAGAGAATACAATAGATGCAAACTTTGTGGAAGACCACATGCTTATATTAGAAAATATGGAATATGCCGTGAGTGCTTTAGAGAATTAGCACACAAGGGTGAAATTCCAGGAGTTAAAAAAGCAAGCTGGTAAAACCTAAAGCAAATATATAATTTAATTATTTGCAGATAAAATTAAGAAGGAGGGATAAACGTTGAATACAACAGATCCAATAGCAGATATGCTAACAAGAATAAGAAATGCCAACACATCAAAACATACAACTGTTGACATTCCAGCATCAAATATGAAAAAAGCAATAGCTCAAATATTATTTGATGAAGGATATATAAAATCTTTTGAAGAAATAAAAGATGAAAAACAAGGAATCATTAGAGTTACACTTAAATATGACGAAAATGGTAAAAAAGTAATAGCTGGATTAAAAAGAATAAGCAAGCCAGGATTACGTATATATGTAGCTAAAGATGAACTTCCTCAAGTTCTTAATGGACTTGGAATAGCCTTAATTTCTACATCTAAGGGTATAAAAACAGACAAAGATGCACGTAAAGAAGGTCTTGGAGGAGAAGTTCTAGCTTATATTTGGTAATTTAATTACTAAAAAACAAGCAATATTATAAGAATTAAAAGAAGGAGGAAAATCCAAAATGTCAAGAATAGGAAAGAAACCTATAGCAATACCAGAAGGAGTTACAGTAACAATAAATGAACATCATATAGCTGTTAAAGGACCAAAAGGTGAATTAGAAAGAGAAATCAATCATAATGTAACAGCTAGAATTGAAGGAAAAGAAGTTATTGTAGAAGTAGCATCAAAAGAATTTGGAAATTTACATGGTCTTACAAGAACCTTAATTAGCAACATGATAGAAGGAGTAGAAAAAGAATTCACAAGACAACTTCAAATCAATGGTGTTGGTTATAGAGCTCAAAAACAAGGAACTAAATTAGTTATGAACTTAGGTTATTCACACCAAGTTATAATGGAAGCACCAGAAGGAATTACTTTTGATTTACCCGACGCAAATACAATAATTGTAAGAGGTATAAATAAAGAAGTTGTTGGTCAAGTTGCAGCAGATGTTAGATCTAAGAGACCACCTGAGGTATATAAAGGAAAGGGAATTAAATATGTTGAAGAACATATTAGACGTAAGGAAGGAAAAACAGGTAAGAAATAATAGATAAAATTTACTATTATTTTTAACCTGAAAACCTATCGCAGAATTCTAAGAAAGGAGAAAAAAATGGTTTCAAAAACAAATAGAAAATTTGAAAGAGCTAGAAGACATATTAGAGTACGTACAAAAATTAGTGGAACAGAGCAATGCCCAAGACTTTGTATGTTTAGAAGTAATACAGGAATCTATGCCCAAATTATAGATGATGTTAAAGGAACAACTTTAGCACATGCTTCAACACTAGATAAAGAAGTAAAAACAAAACATGCAAATAAAGAAGCAGCTAAAGAAGTAGGAATGCTAATTGCAAGTAGAGCTAAGGAAAAGAATATTAAAGATGTAGTATTTGACAGAAGTGGATACGTATATCATGGTGTTGTTAAGGAATTAGCAGATGGCGCAAGAGAAGGCGGACTAAATTTTTAAAAAAAGGAGGAAAATCAAGTGCAAGATAGACAAGAAAACGAATCTGAAATAAAAGAAAAAGTTGTTGCTATTAACAGAGTAGCAAAAGTTGTTAAAGGTGGTAGAACATTCAGATTTAGCGCAGTAGTAGTTGTTGGAGATGAAGCAGGACACGTAGGTGTTGGAAATGGAAAAGCAGCAGAAGTTCCAGATGCTATTAAAAAAGCAATTGAAGATGCTAAAAAGAATCTAATAGAAGTTCCAATAGTAGGAACAACAGTACCACACGAATATATTGGCAAATTTGGAAGTGCAAGTGTAATGCTAAAGCCAGCTGAAGAAGGAACAGGACTTATCACTGGAGGAAGTGTAAGACCAGTACTAGAATTAGCAGGATATAAAGATGTTAGAACTAAGGTTCTAGGAACAAATAATCCAAGAAATGTTGTATATGCTACATTAGAAGGATTAAAGAGTATGCAAACTGTAGAGCAAATTGCTAAAAAAAGAGGAATTAAAGTAGAAGACGTAAGATAATTTATCTTATCGTACAAAAAAATAAGGAGGTGTAATCCATAATGAAATTAGATGAATTAAAACCAGCACAAAAAAGAACATCAAAACTAAGAGTTGGTCGTGGAATTGGATCTGGACTTGGAAAAACTTCAGGTAGAGGACACAAAGGCCAAAAAGCAAGATCAGGCGGTGGAGTTAGACGTGGATTCGAAGGTGGTCAAACACCACTATATAGAAGATTACCTAAAAGAGGATTTAATAATAGTAAATTCGCTAAAAACAACACAGAAGTAACATTAACAATGTTAAATAAAGCTACAACAGAAGTAGTAGACGCTGAAAGCCTAATAAAAGACGGAATAATTGCTAAAGCAAATGATGGAATAGTAATAATTGCAACTGGAAAATTAGACAAAAAATTAACGGTAAAAGCTGTTAGATTCACAAAATCTGCTAAAGAGCAAATTGAAGCTTTAGGTGGAAAGACAGAGGTGATTTAGTTGCTAAAGACCATAAAAAGTGCATTAAAAACACCTGAAATTAGAAAAAAATTATTATTTACATTACTACTTATTGTAGTATTCAGATTAGGTTGTTATATAACAATTCCAATGTGTGACATAGTAGCATTAAAGGACACCATGAGCTCGTATGCAAATGGTGTTACAGGAATGATAAATATGATATCAGGAGGAGCATTCTCAAGATTATCAATATTTGCGATGTCAATTACTCCATATATTACTTCTTCAATAGTTATTCAATTACTAGCAATGGTTATACCAGCGCTAGAAAGACTAACTAAAGAAGGAGGAGAAGAAGGAAGAAAGAAGATAGATAGATATACAAAGCTTATTTCTTTAGCATTAGCTGTTATAGAAGGTCTTGGTATATATTTCTCATATAAATCTTCTGGAATATTTATAGATAAAGGAGCATTAACAGGAATAGTAGTAGTTTTATCATTAGTAGCAGGAACATCACTTTTAATGTGGCTTGGTGATAAAATTACAAGCAAAGGTGTTGGAAACGGTATATCAATGCTAATATTTGCAGGTATAGTATCAAGCTTACCAAGTGCAATAGTTTCTATTGCAAGTTTAGTTGTTGTAGACGGAGCATTTAGTACAAAGGGCTTGATTACAGCAATCTTAATGGTACTTGGAATATTATTACTAGTTGTAGGAGTTATATTTGTACAATTAGCAGAAAGAAGAGTACCAGTTCAATATTCTAAAAAAGTTGTAGGAAGAAAAATGGTTGGAGCACAAAATACACACATACCAATTAAGCCAGCAATGGCAAGTGTTATGCCAATAATTTTCGCATCATCATTTATGACATTTCCAGCAATGGTAATACAATTATTTGCTAGCAATATTGAAAATCAGACAGGATTTTTAAGAGTATTATACAACTTATCAATAGCAACATCGTCATCAAATGTAGGATGGCAATATACAATAATAAATGCAATAATATATTTATTACTAATACTAGGATTTACATATTTTTATACATATGCAACATTCAATCCAGCTGAAGTAGCCAACAATATAAAACAAAATGGAGGATTTATTCCAGGAATAAGAGCTGGAAAACCAACATCTGACTATTTAGCATCAGTATTAGGAAAGGTAACCTTATTTGGAGGTATTTTCTTAGCAGCAATAGCTATTTTGCCTATGCTTGCAAGAGGAACAGGACTAAATACTGCATTTGGTGGAACATCAATTCTAATTGTTGTAGGAGTTGCAATTGAATTAGGTCAACAATTACAATCTTTATTAGTAATGAGACACTATAAAGGATTTTTAGAAAAATAATAATATAAGTTTAAGGAACGTTTTCTAATACAGTACGTTCCTTTACTTAATATGGAGGGAGAAAAAATGTATATAATAATGTTAGGAGCACCAGGAAGTGGGAAAGGAACAATAGGATTAGAAATTTGTGAAGAATTTAACTTGACACATGTTGCAACAGGAGATATATTTAGGGAAGAAATGAAAAATCAAACTGAATTAGGAAAACAAGCAGAAAGTTATATTTCAAAAGGAGAATTAGTACCAGATGAAGTAACAATAGCAATGGTTGAATATAAACTAGACAAGTTATCAAATGGAGCTGTATTAGATGGATTTCCAAGAACAACACAACAAGCAGAAGCTTTAAAAAAATACTTAGATGAAAAAGGGAAATCAATAACAGCAGTAATAGAACTAGATGTACCAGATGAAGATATAATAACTAGAACATCAAGTAGAGTAATTTGCTCAAACAAAGAATGTGGAGCATCATACAACACAATATTTATGAAACCAAAAGTAGAAGGAATATGTGATAGATGTGGAAGCCCACTAATAACAAGAAAAGATGATAAACCAGAAACTATAAAACAAAGATTAGAAGTATACCACCAAAATACGGAACCACTAATAAACTATTACAAAAAAGAGGGGAAACTTGAAACAATAAAAATAGATATATATTCTCCAACAACAAAGCAAGATACAACAAAAACAGCCATAGAAAAAATAAATAATAAGAACAAATAGTTTTAATGTCTAACATGAACAAATAGCAATTAGAAATGTATATAAATTTTAAATAACAAAATTAAAGTAATAAAAAATGCTAAAAGTAAATTTATAAAGAATTATAACATTAAATGGTAGCACAATAAAAATATTAGAAATAGAGTGATAAATTTAATACATTTCTAATTGAAAAAGTATAATAATTATAAAAAAGAAGGTAATTAAAATGGTAACAATAAAATCAAAATCAGAAATAGAAAAAATGAGGGAAGCATCTAGGGTAGCAAACTTAGCACAAAAAGCAGTCGAAAGAGCTATAAAACCAGGCGTATCTACATTAGAATTAGATAGAATTGCAGAAGAAACGATGAGAGAAAATGGAGCTATCCCAGCAGAAAAAAACTTTCCAAGTGGAATGAAGGGGGTACCAGATTTTCCTGCATCTATTTGCGCATCAATAAATGACAATATAATTCATGGAATACCATCAGCACACGCAATTCTAAAAGAAGGAGATATAATTAGTATAGACCTAGTAGCATACAAAGATGGTTTTAATGGGGACTGCACTAGAACTTATGCAGTTGGAAAAATTTCTGATGAAGCAAAAAGACTAATTGATGTTACTAAGCAATCATTTTTTGAGGGAATAAAATTTGCCAAGAAAGGTAATCGTTTAGGAGATGTATGCAATGCTATTGGTGAATATATTGAAAAGAATGGTTTTTCAGTTATTAAAGAATTTGAAGGACATGGAATTGGAAGAGAAATGCATGAAGATCCAGGGATTCCTAACTATGGAAAAGCAGGAAGAGGCATAAGACTAGAACCAGGTATGACTCTAGCAATAGAACCAATGGTAGCACAAGGATCAGCAGAAATTTGCCAAGGTGATGATGGATGGTCAATATGGACGTACGATGAAAGTTTATCAGCTCATTATGAAAATACAATTTTAATTACAGAAAAAGAGCCAGAAATATTGACATTAGAATAGATTTATTATATAATATAATAGCTATTGTGATAAATATATCATATTATGCAAACCAATAATAGGGGGATAATAAAATATATGTCTAAAGAAGATGTGATAGAGGTAGAAGGAATTGTTTCAGAAGCATTACCCAATACTGTATTCAAAGTAAAATTGGAAAATGGACATGAAATTTTAGCACATATTTCTGGTAAACTAAGAATGAACTACATTAAAATACTACCAGGAGATAAGGTTAAAATTGAACTTTCTCCATACGACTTAACAAAGGGAAGAATAACATGGAGAGCAAAATAAGCAAATAAAATACAAGCCTAATGTTGAAGTGTGAAGTGAGATGTACATTCCATACGTCTGACTTCACATATCAAACATTAGCAATAAAAAATTAGGAGGTGTATCAGAATGAAGGTAAGACCATCTGTAAAGAAAATGTGCGATAAGTGCAAAGTAATCAAAAGAAAAGGTGTAATTAGAGTTATATGCGAAAATCCAAAGCATAAACAAAGACAAGGTTAATTTTAATTTAGGTATTAACACAAATCTAGCGCGGCTGATTTTAGGTTTGTGTTTATATATAATTGTTAAGATTTTTAAAAGATTAACTAAATAAGTATAAAAAAGTCAAAACCTTTCAAAACTTATTTAAACAAATTTAGTTAATGCATTTCACCTTTAAAAATTAAAACAAAACAAAAACAAATATTAAGAAAGAGGTGCAAAAATGGCTCGTATAGCAGGAGTTGACCTACCTAAAGAAAAAAGGGTAGAAATTGGACTAACATACATTTATGGTATAGGTTTAAAAAGATCTCAAAAAATACTTAAAGATGCTGGAGTAAATCCAGATACAAGAGTAAAAGACTTAACAGACGATCAAGAACAAGCAATAAGAAAAGCTATGTCTGGATTTACTGTTGAAGGTGATTTAAGAAGAGAAGTTGCCCTAAACATTAAACAATTAGTTGAAATAGGATGTTATAGAGGAACAAGACATAGAAAAGGTCTTCCAGTAAGAGGACAAAGAACAAAAACTAATGCCCGTACTAGAAAAGGACCAAGAAAATTAGTTAGCAAAAGCAAATCAGATGCTAAATAAGGAAGGAGAAATTAAATAATGGCTACAAAAACTGTAACAAAAAAAGCTACATCAAGAAGAAAAGTTAGCAAAAATATAGAAACAGGAAAAGCTCATATCCATTCAAGCTTTAACAACACTATAGTTACAATATCAGATGTTCAAGGAAATGTATTATCTTGGGCAAGTGCCGGAGGACTTGGATTTAAAGGTTCAAGAAAAAGCACACCTTATGCAGCAGGTGAAGTTGCTGAAACAGCTGCAAAAGCAGCTATGGAACATGGCTTAAAAACAGTAGAAGTATTTGTAAAAGGACCAGGAGCAGGACGTGAGTCTGCAATAAGATCTTTACAAACAGCAGGTCTAGAAATTACATCAATAAAGGATGTAACACCAATCCCACATAACGGATGCAGACCACCAAAAAGAAGAAGAGTTTAATTCTAAAAAAGGAGGAAATATAAATGTCAAGATATAAGGACGAACAGTGCCGTATCTGCCGTAGAGAAGGACAAAAGTTATTCTTAAAAGGCGAAAGATGCTATTCTGACAAATGCAGTATAAATAGAAGAAATTATGCTCCAGGTCAAAATGGACAAAAGAAAGTTAAACTTTCTGAATACGGAACTCAATTAAGAGAAAAACAAAAAACAAAGTCATTCTATGGTATTGGAGAAAAACAATTCAGAAAATACTTCGAAATGGCTGCTAATTCAAAGGGTAAAACTGGTGAAGTTTTACTAACATTACTAGAAAGCAGATTAGATAATGTAGTATACAGATTAGGATTTGCAAGTTCTAGAACTCAAGCAAGAATGCTTGTAACACATGGAGCTTTTGCAGTAAATGGTGAAAAAGTCAATATTCCATCATACTTAATAAAAGCTGGAGATGTTATATCTGTAAGAGAAAATAAAAAAGACAACGGAACAATTAAAGTTGCTGTAGAATCAAGCTCAGCAAGACCTGTTCCAACATGGATAGAAAAAGATGCAGATAAATTAAGTGGCAAAGTAGTAAGATTAGCTGCTAGAGAAGACATTGATTTACCAGTTGAGGAACATTTAATAGTAGAATTCTATTCTAAATAATGTTTAAAATTTTGTTTAAGTAGAGAGTAATTCTCGTATATTATTAGGAGGTAAAAATGATAGAATTTGAAAAGCCAAATATTAAGTGCCTAGAAATCGATAAAGTTAGAAACTATGCAAAATTTGTATGCGAACCACTAGAACGTGGATATGGAATTACAATAGGAAACTCTTTAAGAAGAATTCTACTTTCTTCTTTACCTGGAAGTGCAATAAAAAGTGTAAAAATCGATGGTGCAGAACATGAATTTACGACAATACCAAATATTGTTGAAGACGTTCCTGAATTGATTTTAAATTTAAAAATGGTAAGAATAAAGATAGATAAAAATGAAGAAAAAAATCTTAGAATAGACTTTAAAGGTGAAGGCGAAGTAAAGGCTGGAGATATCATTACAGATGGAACTGTAGAAATATTAAATCCTGATTTACATATTGCAACAGTAAGCAAAGGTGGAAGCCTACATATAGAAATGTGTGCTGATATGGGAAGAGGATACAATACTGCAGAAAAAAACAAAGAACCAAATCAACCAATAGGAGTAATAGCAATAGATTCAATCTATTCTCCAGTAAAGAAAGTAAACTATTCAGTTGAAAATACTAGAGTAGGACAAATGGTAGATTATGATAAATTAACAATCGAAGTATGGACAGATGGAAGTTTAGAGCCTTATGAAGCATTAAGCTTAGCAGCAAAGGTACTAACAGAACATCTTAAGTTATTTGTAGATTTATCAGAAGCAGCTAAGAATACTCAAATAATGATTGAAAAAGAAGAAAATAAGAAAGAAAAGATACTTGAAAAGCCAATTGAAGAATTAGAATTATCAGTAAGATCATTTAATTGTCTAAAAAGATCTGGAATATCAACTGTTGAAGATTTAGCTAATAAATCCGAAAACGATATGATGAAAGTTAAAAATCTTGGAAAAAAATCATTAGATGAAGTAATTGCAAAATTGCATGACTTAGGCCTAGAGTTACAAAAAGACGAAGAATAATAGGCTATTGAGAAAAGGAAGGTGAAAAAAGTGGCAAATAGAAAACTTGGAAAAACAACTGATATACGTATGTCAATGTTAAGAAATTTAACAACAGATTTAATTTGGCATGAAAAAATTGAAACAACAGAAGCTAGAGCTAAAGAAGTTAAATCTATAGTTGACAGCTTAATTGCATTAGCAGTTAAGGAAAAAGACAATTTCGAAGAAGTTGACAGCAAAATTGTAAAAGCTAAATTAGATGCTAAAGGAAACAAAGAAACAGAATTAGTAAAAAGCAAAAATGGTAAAGAATTCTTAAAGGTAGTAAAAGAAACAAGAACAGAAAAAAGACAAAAAGATATGCCTTCAAGACTAAATGCTAGAAGAAAAATGATGACAAAAGTAAATAAAGTTAAAGACAGTGATGGAATAAGCATTGACTTAACAGATAAATTATTTAATGTTATCGCTCCAAGATATAATTCACGTATTGGTGGATACACTCAAATTATAAAAAAGGGTGAACGTAGAGGAGACGGTGCTGAAACTGTTATATTAAAATTAGTCTAATTTTATAAATAGTAAAAATAGCATAGTATATTTTAAATGTATGTTTTCAAATTTTAATGAAAATATACAACTAAAATATACTATGTTTATTTATGTTGTTTTTATAAAACTTAAACTAAAGCTATTGATAATGATAAATAAAAAAGGTATAATTAGGAAAATTGTACTTTAAATATTAAACAAAATTACAATAAATAATAAACGAAGGGAAAAGAAAAAATGATAGCTTTAGTAACAGGTGCATCTTCAGGTATTGGGAGGGATATTTCTAGAGAATTAGCCCAAAGAGGATATGATATAATAGCGGTTGCAAGGGATGAGGGCAAGCTTAAAGATTTAAAGAATGAACTAGAAAAAGCAAACAAAATAAAAGTCCACGTTAGATGTACGGATTTGATCAATAGAGATGGAACAAGGAAATTACATGATGATGTAAAAAAGGAATTTGGAACGATTGATATATTGATAAATGATGCGGGATTCGGAACTTGTGGAAATTTTATTGATACGAATTTAGATAAAGAATTAGGAATGATAGATACTAATATAGTAGCTCTTCATATATTAACCAAATTATTTTTAATAGATATGGTAGAAGCAAATAAGGGATATATTCTAAATGTTGCATCAATTGCAGGATTTATGCCAGGACCGCTAATGGCAACATATTATTCAACAAAAGCGTATGTTGTAAGACTAACACAAAGCATTAGAGAGGAACTTGCAATGAAAAAATCTAATGTAAAAATATGTGCACTATGCCCAGGACCGGTAGCTACAAATTTTAATAAAGTAGCTGATGTAAAATTTAATATTGCGCAAACAAGTAGTCAATATGTGGCTAAATATGGAATAAAAAAAATGTTTAAAAATAAAACACTAATTTTTCCGAAAACATCAATAAAATTGGCAAGAATATTATCAAAAGTATCGCCAGATAAGTTATCTGCATTTATATGCTATTTTATGCAAGAAAGAAAAATTAAATAAAATATACAAAAACAGAAAAATTTTTAAACTAATATCATTAAAACTATTGCATTAAAAAAATTTTAATGATATACTAATAAAGAATTTAAAAACTAGGAGTAAAATGAAAAGATATATACTTATTTTTGTAATAATTATTGCAATATTAGGAATAATTTGCTATAATTATGCTCAAAAAAAGATAACATCCAATGAAATAAAACTTAAAAATAGTGAATATATAAATTTGTATAATAAAGAAATATCGGAAACGGAACTTGCAACATTGATAAACAAAGTATATGACCAAAATGAAAAAAATAATGTTGAAAAGGATGATAAAGGTATATTTAAAGACAACTTAACAAATTCTATAAACATAGAAATAAAGTTTAAACAAAGAGAAGATATATACTCATTTGAGCTTATATATCAAAAAGATGTTACAACATTCTTAAGGTTATACTCAAAAGAATATTTTAAATGCACAAAAATGGAATATCATGAAAAAACAAAACTAATAAAATATCTGTATTTTGAACAGGTATAATTAACAAAGTTATTAAATTTACAAAATATAAAAAAACAAGGGAGGAAAAAAAGATGGAAAACGCATCAAAAGCTCTAATAATAGCAGGAGCAATTTTAATATCAATTTTAATTATAGGACTAGGAGTATTTATTTATGGACAGGCTTCATCAACGGTAAAAAAAGCCAACTTAAATAGTCAAGAAGCACAAGCACAAAATCAACAATTTGAAACATATTTTGGTGATAAGAAATCATCAACAGAAGTAAAGGCACTAATGAGCTTAATACGCACAAATAATATTACAAGTTCAACAAATGGAGAAACAAAAACAATTTATGTACTATATGGCGCAACAGCCTCATCAGCAACTACTCCAGCAGTAGTTTCAACAAGTGTTTCAGCTGGAAAAACATATAATGTATCGGTAGAAAATGATAATTCAAGTGATGACCAAACTGCATCAACCATTAAAACAGGTGCAGCAGCATATTATACATCTGGATATATTAAAATTATAAAAGTTGTACAAAACTAGAAATAGTTTAATAAATAGGAGGAAGAAAAGATGGAAAACGCATCAAAAGCTCTAATAATAGCAGGAGCAATTTTAATATCAATTTTAATTATAGGACTAGGAGTATTTATTTATGGACAGGCTTCATCAACGGTAAAAAAAGCCAACTTAAATAGTCAAGAAGCACAAGCACAAAATCAACAATTTGAAACATATTTTGGTGATAAGAAATCATCAACAGAAGTAAAGGCACTAATGAGCTTAATACGCACAAATAATATTACAAGTTCAACAAATGGAGAAACAAAAACAATTTATGTACTATATGGCGCAACAGCCTCATCAGCAACTACTCCAGCAGTAGTTTCAACAAGTGTTTCAGCTGGAAAAACATATAATGTATCGGTAGAAAATGATAATTCAAGTGATGACCAAACTGCATCAACCATTAAAACAGGTGCAGCAGCATATTATACATCTGGATATATTAAAATTATAAAAGTTGTACAAAACTAGAAATAGTTTAATAAATAGGAGGAAGAAAAGATGGAAAACGCATCAAAAGCTCTAATAATAGCAGGAGCAATTTTAATATCAATTTTAATTATAGGACTAGGAGTATTTATTTATGGACAGGCTTCATCAACGGTAAAAAAAGCCAACTTAAATAGTCAAGAAGCACAAGCACAAAATCAACAATTTGAAACATATTTTGGAGATAAAGTGTCTTCTACAGAAGTAAAAGCACTAATGAGTTTAATTCGCACAAATAATATTACAGGAAAAACAGGTGATGAAACTAAAAATATAACAGTTGTATACAATGGAAATGTTACTGCACCTTCATCGGTATCTACTAAGGTAGCTGCAGGAAAAACATATAAAATACAAGTAACCAATGATAGTTCATCAGATACAGATTTAACATCTGCATCTGGTGCATTAGATGCCAAGGAAGCAGCATATTATACATCTGGATATATAAAAGTAATTTCAGTCACTCAAAATTAAATTTTTATAAGAAGGTTTTAAATGGAAAATGCAACAGATGCCTTTAAAATGGCGGCAGCAGTTTTAATAATGGTTATGGCTTTGTCAGTTGCAATATTTGCCTTTACAAGAGTGAGGCAGGCATCAACTGAAATAATGAAGTATAATAATAAATCGTATTATGATGCTGAAAATCTTAACATAATATCGAATAGAAAAGTTGGTATTGAAACAATAATACCAACCTTATATTCGTATTATAAAAACAATGTAACAATTTTATTTTATATTGGAAATGGATACGATTCAGCAACAGGTAAATTCACTTCAATAACACCATTAACCTTATATTACACAGAAGCATTAGAAAATGTTAATAATGTATCTGAAAGTAATTTACAAAAATCAACGTTGGCAATTAAAGATGGAAACTTGAATTCAAGAGCAATTTTTGGATTAGATATAAATGATGAATTAACAAGGCAAGAACCATGGACTTATAATGAAGACACAAGAAGAAAATTTATAGAATCTTTAATAAATGATTATAAATATATAAATAATGATACAAATCAAGCACCTATCTATAATATTTCAAGAGGAATAACTAGTAGGCAAAATAATAAAATTAATCAAAATTCATATAGCATAAACTTTAAGTATAGCTCAAATATAGAGGGAAAGTTAATTACAAATACAGGTGCAAAATTTATAGAGAGACTTGGACAGTATAATTACAGTACAACAAATTCTAACTCTGGAACCATCGAGGCAAATACAAGCAAGGATACATCAACAATTAACTTTACTAATGGGGAGACAATAAAAAATGAAAATGGAAATCAAAAAAAGATAATACAATACATTTATATAAAAACGGAGTAAAAATATTTGTTTTTTTATAGCTTTTATGATATAATACAGATATTATATCATAATAATGAAGATTCTCTATGAAATGGATTATTGAATTCTTAAAAGGGAGGAATAAAAATGAATGACACAGCAATGACAGTTATTGCAATATTCTTAGCAGCAATACTTATGTTTATATTTCCACTAATGTCTACAGCAGATAGAAGTGATGATATTTCAACAGAAGCTATAAAAACTGCTACAACGGAATTTGTAGACAAAATTCGTACAACTGGAAAGATTACTCAAGATAGCTATGATAGTTTTGTAAAAACAATATCAGCAACTGGAAATTCTTTTGATGTACAAATGGAAGCTAAAATATTGGATGAAAATTCAAGTAAAAAGTTATCACAAGCATCAGCTAGCAAGATTGGTGAAAATCAATATTACAGTGAATATACTTCTCAAATTGAAGATGCAATGTCAAAAAGTGCTACATCAGACTATAAGCTAAAAGAAGGAGATATAGTATCTGTAACTGTAAAAAATACTAATAAAACAATTTCTCAAATACTAAAAGATTTCTTCTATAGAGTAACAGGAAATAATACTTATAATATAGCAGCACAGCATTCTGGAATTGTTAATGTAAATGGAAAATAAGATTTTTTAAAAATTCTATAAATAAAAGATTTTGAATTAAAAATGTAACAAAAAAAATATTATTGCATATTATAATGTAATAATATTTTTTTTGAGGAGGAAAACATATATGGATTATGACAATATGTATGAACAAAATTATAGGAACACAGCAACTAATTACATAGGAAAACCAACATGGATGACAGAGGAAATAATTACTTTAAATGAAGCGATAGAACTTATCAGAAAATCTGTAGGAAATGAAAAAGAAGATGAAATATTTTATGATACTCTAATTAAAAATGCACCAACTGCAAAGGATAAAGATATAATAATAAGTATTAGGGATGATGAAAAGAAACATAATCAGATTTTAAGAGCATTATATTTTAAATTTACAGGGGAAACAATTCCAGAGGAAAATAGGAATACTGTAAACACTAATTTTCAAAATGCAACTAATAATTTAAACACAATGAATACGCAAAAGCCTCCAATGAATAATATGAATATGTATAAAATGAATTTAGAAAAGGCCTTATTTGGAGAACTAGAAGCAGTAAAAAAATACAGAAAAATATTGGGTGCAATGCCTGATAATGAGAGTTATACCCTAATTATGTCAATAATGACAGATGAATTGCGACATGCTGATAAATACAATTATTTACTTGCAAAATAAGTTTTAATAATATGGTACACAATATAAAAATAAATAAAATATAAAAAAATGGTTATTATATAAATAACCATTTTTCTTATATATTGTAATTTACCAAAGGAAAGGAAAATCGCAAAATGAAAAAAATTAAAAACAATATTACTATAGTAATAATATTCACAATGCTAATAAGTTTTATAATAGCATCAAAATATTATGGACAAAACCATTCAGAAGCAGTAAGTGCCGTATCAGTTAGAAGAGTAAATCCAATAGGAAGAACGATAGGACTAAAATTATATACAAATGGAGTTTTAGTAGTAGGAATGTCGGAAATTGATGGACAAGATGGTAAGAAATATACTCCATATCAAAATTCAGGAATTAAAGAAGGAGATATGATAAAGAAAATAGACGGAGAAAAAATGGAAAATGTAGAAGAACTTACAAAAAAATTAAATACATCCGAGGGAAAGGAAATAACAATAACATATCAAAGAGATGATGCAGAAATAAATACAATAATCACTCCAATAAAATCCAATGACAATTCATATATGATAGGATTATGGGTAAGAGATGCAGGAGCTGGAATAGGAACACTAACGTATTATGAACAAGCAACATCAAGATTCGCAGCATTAGGTCATGGAATAAATGATGTAGACACAGAAAAAATATTAAACATTTCTAACGGAGATTTGGTAACAAGTCAAATTATATCAGTAATAAAAGGTCAAAAAGGAAAGCCAGGAGAAATAAGGGGCATAATAGATAATGGTGAAGATATAGGAAAAATTAAAGAAAACACTGATTTTGGAGTATATGGAACTGTAACAAATATAGATTATATAAACAATGTAAAAAAAGAGGAAATTCCAGTAGCAAACAGAAATCAAATAAAAACTGGAAAAGCAAAAATTCTATGTCAATTATCAAATGCAGATCCAGAAGAGTATGAAATAGAAATAGAAAAAATATATAAAAATAATTCAAAAAATAATAAAAGCATGTTAATAAAAATTACAGATAAAAATTTATTAAGTATAACAGGGGGAATAATACCAGGAATGAGTGGAACACCAATAATTCAAGACGGAAAATTTATTGGTGCAATTACAAATGTTTTATTAAATGATCCAACACATGGATATGCAATCTTTGCAGATTTGATGATGTAAAAAGTACATTAAACTATACCTTAATCTCAATTGCAAGTTGAAAAAATAAATAAGCAACAGACATAACTGTAAGAAAAACTTGTATAACATTTTGCAAAAAACGATATAAAATAATTACAATAAATCTATTGATATATAATAAAAAATTGTATATAATGAACAAAAATAGACGTAATAAAAGGATGGTATATATATGGATTGTAAAAACCAAAGAAAAAAATCATATAAAAAAACTTTTGAAAATTCAAAAGGAATAGCTTTTGTAAATGTGGTATTGTTTGCTTTTATCGCATTGGCAACAATAATAATTATTACCTTAATAGTAAACGATATGAGTTCGAATAAAAAAGCTGAAACAGCAGATAACAGCATAAATTCAAATAAAGTAATAATTTCTAAAAATGCAACTACAAATACAAACGAAACTAATAATGTTAAACTGAATAATAATATAATAAATTCAAATCAAACAGGAATAGACGAAAAAAATACAATATACAGTGAATACTACTACAATCAGCTTGATTCAAATGCCAAATCAATGTATTCCACAATAATAAAAAATATTCCATCATTAAAAAGTGGGACAGACAAAATAGAATTTGAATTGAGTCAGAGTAATATAGAAAATAGTTTTCAATCAGCATGGGATGCAATATGCTTAGACAGACCAGAAATTTTCTATATAGATACTAAGAAATTAACACTAATTACACAAACAAATACTTCGATATTTGGAAATGTAAAATATAAATATATGATACAACCACAGGAAGGAAAAAACTATTTTATAGATACATGGGCAACAGCACAAGATGCTCAAAATTCAATTGATGATGTTGAAAAAGTCGCAAACAACATAGTATCCAAGGCTAGTGGAAGTACGTATGATAAGGTAAAATATATTCATGATAAAATCATTGATAATGTGGAATATGACCAAACAAACTATATAAATAATTCAAATATATATGGTGCTTTAATAAAGAATACAGCGGTATGCGAAGGATATGCTGAAACATTTAAATATCTTGCAGATAAACTTAATTTAGAATCTGTAATAGTATATGGGAATGGTGCAGATGAAGAAGGAAATTCGGAATTTCATGCTTGGAATGAAGTTAAAATGGACGATGGAAAGTGGTATGCAATAGATACAACATGGGATGACCCTATAATAATTGGTGGAGGAAAAGTATCTGCATCTAGCAAATACAAAAATTTTCTAAAAGGATCAAAAACATTTTTTAAACAACATACAAATGTAAGTGATGTTTCAGGTACAGGGCAAAATTTTAAATATCCAGAATTATCTGAAGATGATTTTAAAAAATAATTTAAGGAATAAGTAAAATATAAAAAGCAAAGAAGGAATAGGAAACAACAATAAAAATAAAAGATCTAAAAGTATTAAAAAAATATTGAGATAGTAATTCATCTCAATATCTTTTTATATCCACCTAATTATAATATATCATTCACAATCATTTAAACATCTTTTTTAGCAAGATTATGTGCTATTTGAGTAACAGTACCAGCACCTTGAGTGATAATAATGTCATCCTGCTTAACATTTCTTTTTATAAACTCAATAATATCATCAAAATCAGGAATATAATAAGCTTTTCTACCAAGTGCATCAATTTTATTAACAATATCCTTTGAACTAACATCATAAGTATTAGTTTCTCTTGCTGCATAAATATCAGTTACAATAATATTATCAAAATTTATTAAACACTTTGCAAAATCATCAAGTAAGTTCTTTGTTCTGCTATAAGTATGAGGCTGAAAAATAACCCAAGAATGATTATATGTTTTCTTTTTCAAGGCATCAGCAACTGCGGTTATCTCGGTTGGATGATGACCATAATCATCAAAAATCCTTGCACCATTCACTTCTCCTACATACTCAAATCTTCTACAAGCACCTGTGTATTTTTGAAGGGCGTTTTTAATATCAGTTTTATCAAGACCAAACTCATTACAAAGTGCAATGCAAGATAATGCATTTAAAATATTGTGTTTACCAGGAACAGAAAGTTTAAACGTTTTAAAGAAAACATTATTATGATAAACGTCAAAAGATGGAAACCCATTCTTATCATAAGAAATATTTTTTCCTATAAAATTGGCACTTGAATTTTCAAGACCAAAAGTAATACTTTTTGCCTTTGTATATTGAGAAAGGTGATTACAATTTACATCGTCTGCATTGTAAACTAAAATTCCATCATCAGGCAATAATTTTATGTATTTAATAAAAGCATTTTTAACATTTTCCATAGTTTTATAATAATCTAAATGATCATTATCAATATTAAGAATAATTTCAGCTTTAGGAAAAAATTTTAGAAAGCTTTCGGAATATTCACAAGCTTCAATAATAAAATACTCACTATTTCCAACTCTATAATTACCGCCAATAGAGTTAAGAACTGCGCCGACTTGAACAGTAGGATCCTTCTTAGCTTCCAAAAAGCACATTGAAACCATAGAAGTTGTACTAGATTTTCCATGAGTACCAGAAATGCATATAGTATTTCTAAAAGCTTTAGTAATCTCACCAAGAAAATCTTTTCTTTCAACAGTTGGAATTCTAAGAGCTGTAGCTCTAACCAACTCAGGGTCATCACTTTTTATTGCAGCAGAGTAAACAACTAAGTCACAATTAGCTATAGAATTTGAATCATGTCCTATTATTACGGGAATGCCGCTTTTTATCAATTTATCTGTAACATCGGAAGATGTAGTATCAGAACCAGAAACGCGAAATCCCCAATTCTTAAGAATTTCAGCTATTCCGCTCATACTTGTTCCACCAATGCCTATCATATGTATATTTTTATATTGCTTTAAATCTTGTATATTTGCCAAAATATTCATCTCCTTATTATAATATATGCTTTACCATTATAATACATACCATAAAAAAAAACAAGTAGTAAAGTTACATAATAATATAAATATACATATTTAGTAATTTTTTGTAAAAATAAGAAGGAAAATAAAAAGATATAGCGAATATTAAAGTAGTACATATAATATTGTACAATACAAACTTTGGAAGGAGAACATAAAACAATGGAAATCACAGATGTAAGATTAAGAAAAGTAAATTCAGAGAACAGACTTAAAGCTGTTGCTTCTGTAACATTCGACAACGAATTCGTAGTTCACGAAATTAAGGTTATCGAAAATCCTGAAGGAGTATTATTTATTGCTATGCCTAGCAAGAAAATCAAGAGTACAGGAGAACATAAGGATATAGCTCATCCAATAAACCCTGCTACTAGAGAAAAAATTCAAAAAGCTATCATAGAAGTATACAATAATACACCAGAACCTGAAGCAAAACCTGCTAAGGAAGATACAACAAGTTCAGAAGAATAATAAATAAAAAAGTAATGCTTAAAGCATTACTTTTTATTTATGCAATTACTAAAACGAAAAATGTCAAATAATGTCATCTTATAGAACACGAAACATTAGAAAAATAAGCAAATAGACTTGAATTAAAATGATAAAGGTGGTATAATTAAAATTACGTTTATTATTTTACTTGTTAAAATTGGAGGATAACTACAATGAAAATGCAAAAAGGTAACAATCAAAAGCAAGTTGAAACCCAAAACGAGGAGGAAGCAAAAATGAACGAAGTGTTCAATGAGGAATTCAAGGTAAGATCTATGCTGTCTTCTTTAGCATGGAGGCTCTATCGCAATAAGGACAGCAAAATCAGTCAAAGAGGCAAGGATCTCGGAAATGTCCTTAGCGAATTTGGATTTTTTCTTTCGTATTCTTTCTTTTACCGGAACGTACGCTTAAGCGAAACCTCTTTTTTGCCGAATCTTCTGGTTGATGAACCTGAAATGCGTGAAGAGCTAAGAAAATTAGCTTGGGCGAGCATTCCAAAAGAAAAGAAAGGCAAGAAAGAAATTCATGTGTGGGACTGCGAAAAAATGCCAGTCCGCGGTGATGGCAAACTCGTTGAAGGCAAGAAATATGCATTCATTTTCGAAGACAAAGGAAATGTTGCATTACTCCACATTTGGGAAAAGAACTAAACAAGTAAAAGGTGGTGCGACAACTGTCGCGCCACCTTATTTTAATGCTCTAATTCATCTTGATTTATTGTATTCTTAGCATTGTTTTTTACTAATTCATATTGATAAGATATTTTTGAGGAATTCGTATCCAAATATAAATCTTTAGAGGCTAATTCATGAGAATCAGCTATAAAATTTGATGTCAAACTCGAATAATCACCATTTTGAATACTTACGATATCACCTAAAATATCATTAGCTTTAGAATCCTTATCAAAATGATATAAGATAGGTTTTACACCAAAAGGGTCAGAAATATAAATTTCATCACCAATGGAATTTGTGTATTTATCTCCGTGAGAGTTAATTCTTATACTATTTGGGGATGTCTTTACATCACCATAATAGCTTCTAGAGCTATTGTATGCATTTGAAATATTACTAGATAACTGATATACCATTGAATTAGACACAAGCTTAGCACAAGCTTTTACTTCTTCATCTTTATCGGTACTTTTATTTTCACTATTTTCAGAAATATCTTTTAATGAAGAAAGAGCAGAGTGAAAATAGGTATAAGTATCAGAATATTTTCCGTATTTTTGAGCCATTAAATTATCTAAGTCGGTTAAATCTTGATATGAATATTTAGAAATATCTATGTCAGGTTCTTTTTGCAAGTATGTAACAATAGAACCAATAGTTAAACTACCAGCTAGAATAAAAGCAAGAATTTCTAATTTTTTACTTGTTTTTACTTTTTTATTATGAAAAGATCCTACAAATTTGCGTGATCTATTTTTATTAGTTTTTCTAGAAGACTCTCTAACTGAATGATATGAAACATTAACGGCGCCTTCAGAGTCATGAATATTATTATCAGTACTATCATTGTATCTAGTTATATTTTTAGAATTATAACTAGAAGGATTATTATAAGAATTACTATTATAATTTTTATGATTTCTATTAAGCAAATCTTCTAATTCTGAATCCATATCTTTAGAATTTTCAAAATTTCTCATCATTTAAATTCCTTTCAAAAAAATAAATAATCTTTTTTAATAAGATAAGTATAAACATTTTAAAAATATTCATAAATAAACAGCAAAATTAGCTAATTATGTATTTATAAGAACATTTATAAATTTATTATAACATTCATAAAATATATTTACAATACTTTTTAATAATGTTAGAATAAAAGCAGATTTTAAATAATAAATACTATAAAAAATAAAATTAGGAGGAAAAAATGTTTAATATATTAAAAGCAATTATATTTGGTTTAGTAGAGGGAATTACAGAATGGTTACCAATAAGTAGCACTGGTCATTTAATACTTTTACAATCATTCATAAAATTTCAAGGTGTATCAGAAAACTTTTGGAATAAATTTGAAGTAATAATTCAGCTAGGAGCAATACTTGCAGTTTTCGTACTATTCTTCAAACGCATTTGGCCATTAAAAATTCAAAAAAGCAAGCATGGTGGTGAATCAAAAGCAGTGTGGGATAAAAACATACTAAATTTATGGCTAAAAATCATAGTAAGCTGCATACCTGTAGTAATAGTAGGATTACTAAAAATAGATGATTTAGCAGATAAATATTTTTATAATCCAAAATGTATAGCAATAATGTTAATTTTAGTAGGAATTGCATTTTTTATTGTGGAAAACATGAAAAAAACACAATCAAGAGTAAAAGATATTACACAAATAACATATAAAGATGCATTTATAATTGGTTTATTTCAAATGATAGCAGCAATATTTCCAGGAACGTCACGTTCAGGAGCTACTATAATTGGGGCACTAATGATTGGAATATCAAGAGGAGTAGCAGCAGAATATACATTCTATCTGGCACTTCCTGCAATGGCTGGAGCAAGCTTATTAAAACTAATTAAATTCGGTTTTGGATTTTCAGGAGCAGAATTTGCAATCCTTATAGTTGGAATGGTTGTAGCTTTTATAGTATCATTAGTAATAATAAAATTCTTTATGAATTACATTAAAAAGCATGACTTTAAAGTATTTGCTTGGTACAGAGTAATATTGGGAATAATAGTATTAGCTTGCGGAATTTTTAATATAATATAAAAACATATAATCAATTAAAACTGAATAATAATTATAGAAAAGAAAGGTTTTAATTGAATATGAAATTTTATGAAACATTACTAATAAGTATAGGATTAGGAATGGATGCAATGGCAGTCTCAATTTGCAAAGGTCTTGCAATGAAAAAAATGGACTGGAAAAAGGCAACAATAATAGGTTTGTATTTTGGAATTTTTCAAATGATAATGCCAATAATAGGATATATTTTAGGGAGTAAATTTGAGAAAATAATAGAAAGTATGGATCATTGGATAGCATTTGGATTACTACTGATAATAGGCTTAAACATGATAAAAGAAGGAATAAGAAATAAAACGGAAAACATAGATGATAAAGTTGACTTTAAAACAATGATAATACTTGCAATAGCAACGAGTATAGATGCCTTGGCAGTAGGGGTATCATTTGCCTTGTTAAAAGTTAAAATATTTGTTCCATCAATAATAATTGGAATAATAACATTTATTATGTCAATTATTGGAGTAAAAGTTGGAAATGTATTTGAAGACAAATTAAAAGATAAAGCAGAAATCTTAGGTGGAATAATACTAATACTGATAGGAATTAAAATAGTAATAGAACATTATATATAAAAATATATGTAAAAGAGGAAAAATAAATGAAGAAAGAAAGAAAATATAAAAAAGTTCAATATGATAATTTCGATCCATACAATGAAAACCAAAAAGAAAAATCAAATAATAAAGTAAAATGGATAGTAATACTTATTGTATTAGTTACGATAATAGGAATTAGCATAGGAATAACTATGTTTGTAAAAAGCCCACAATATGCGGTGATGCAGACGCTAAATAACCTTAAAGAAGGAAACTTAAGTCAAGTAAATAAATATGTAAATTACAAATCGGTAATAATAATGTTAGATGATAAAATTGAGGTAAAAGATAACATGAGTGACTTAGAAAAAAATTGCTTCAATAAAATAACATACAGAATAAATTCAGAAAAAATCATTAAAAATAATGCTTCTGTAGAAGTGGAAATAACAAATAAAAATTATAGAAATGCATTGGGATTATGGGCAAAAGAAATATTTCAAAAACAAGTAAAAGGGGAAGAAATAACAGATGCCCAAAGTACGCAAATACTAGAAAAATATCTTAACGACGAAAGCATTGGAACAATAACGGTAACGAAGACTTTAAATTTACAAAAAGTAGAAAATAATTGGAATATAATAGTAGACGAAAATCTTCAAGAAGCCATTTTTCCAGGATTAAATGAAATAGTAGAATCAATAAACTCTTTGCTAGAAAAATAAAAGAAAAATGAATAGAATATACCCAATGAAAGTTAGCATTTAAAATGCAAATTTACATTGGGTATATTATTATTTTTGAAATTTAATAAAATTTATAAATG
Source organism: uncultured Clostridium sp. (assembly GCA_964507565.1). Classification (GTDB taxonomy): domain Bacteria; phylum Bacillota; class Clostridia; order TANB77; family CAG-508; genus CAG-793. Next base: position 17,485 of record CAZDPV010000006.1, on the reverse strand, counting down.
TTTTATAGACCAATAAGTATAGCTTCTATATGATGTTTATAATTTAACTGCAGATTCTAATGCAATCTTAATCATGTTATTCAAAGATTGTTCTCTATCATCTGCTGAAATTTCTTGACTCTTATAATGTGAATCAACAACAGTAAGAAGACAAGAAGCACTTTTTCCAAGATACTTAGCTATATAAAATAACGCAAATGACTCCATTTCAGCACCAATTATGTGTAAATCCTGTGGAAAACGTGATATTAAATCATCTAAATTATTTACATAATAATCAAAAACTTCACTACACAGAATGTTTCCTTCAATTAAATGAATATTACAATCTATAGCAGTTTTAGAAATAACAGAATTTAAAAAAGAATCAGATTCTGATATGTGGCATTCTTTTCCCTCCAAAGCTAATGCAAAATTTCCTTCAGTATAACTTTTATCAACTAGAATCGTATCAAAAATATTAAGATCAGGGCTATAAGCTCCGCAAGAACCTATGCGAATTATATTTTGAACGTCATAGAACTTATAAAGTTCATAGCAGTAAATACCCATACTAGGCATACCCATACCAGATGCAAATACAGTCAATCTTTTTCCTTTATAATTTCCTGTATAGCCAAACATACCTCTAACTGAATTAATCAATTTTACATCAGTAAGAAAATTCTCAGCAATATATTTAGCTCTAAGAGGATCTCCAGGCATTAAAACCGTTTTTTCAATATCTCCAATATTAGCTTCATTATGTGGTGTCATAAATACCTCCTCGTATTTTTTATAAAATAATAATAACACTAAAAAAAATAAAAAACAAGATAAAATCTATTGCAATTTATTTAAATAAATGTTAAGATAAAAACATGTTCATAAATACAGAATTGTTGCTAAAACAATTTTGCTTTTTAAATTATGTAAGATAATAGGCTAAAAAAAAACACTTTTTAAGCCTATTTTTTGTTTTTTAAAAGTGTTTTTAGAATGGAGAAATAATGAAAACAAAATTTATTTTTATAACAGGAGGAGTTGTATCAGGACTTGGAAAAGGGATAACCTCAGCATCTTTGGGAAGATTACTAAAAAACAGAGGATATAAAGTTGCAAATCAAAAACTAGATCCATATATAAATGTTGACCCAGGAACAATGAGCCCATACGAGCATGGAGAAGTATTTGTTACAGATGATGGAGCAGAAACAGATTTAGACTTAGGGCATTATGAAAGATTTACTGATGAAAACCTAACAGAAAACTCAAGTGTCACAAGTGGAAAAATATATTCAGAAGTAATTGAAAAAGAAAGAAGAGGGGATTATCTTGGGAAAACTGTACAAGTAATTCCTCACATTACAAATGCAATAAAAGAAAAAATATTTAACTTTGAAAAAACAGGAGTAGATATAGTAATCACTGAAATTGGCGGAACAGTAGGAGATATTGAAAGTCAACCATTTATTGAGGCAATAAGACAAATAGGGCTAGAAGAACCGGAAAATAGATGTGTATTTATACATGTTACTCTACTACCATATATTACAGGTTCAAACGAATTAAAATCAAAACCAACACAGCATTCAGTAAAAGAACTTCAATCATTAGGAATAACTCCAGATATTTTAGTATGCAGAGCAGATATGACAATTCCTGAAAAAATGAAAGAAAAAATAGCTTTATTTTGCAATGTAAGAAAAGAAAATGTTATAGAAAATGCCACAGTTGAAAATTTATATGAAGTTCCAATAATGCTAGAAAATCAAGGATTAGCAAAAGCTGTCTGTAAAAAGTTAGAATTAAAAAATAAAAAGGCAAATAATACTGATTGGGAAAAGATGGTTTCAAATATAAAATCAATAAAAGATGAAAGAACTATTACAATTGGGATAGTTGGAAAATATGTAAAATTAGAAGACTCATACTTGTCAGTAGTTGAAAGCTTAAAACATGGAGGATTTGCAAATAATGTTAAAGTAAACGTGAAATTCATAGACAGCGAAAAAATCAACGAAAACAATGTAAAGGAAGTTTTAAACAAAGTTAATGGAATAATTGTACCAGGTGGATTTGGTTCAAGAGGAATTGAAGGAATGATAACAGCCATAAAATATGTAAGAGAAAATAAAATCCCATTTTTAGGAATTTGCTTAGGAATGCAAATGGCTGTTATTGAATTTGCACGAGATGTATTAAAATTAGAAGATGTAAACTCAGAAGAATTGGATGTAAAGTGCAAAAATCCTGTAATTCATATAATGGAAAATCAAAAAATTGTTAGAAAAAAGGGAGGAACGATGAGATTAGGAGCATATCCTTGTATATTAAAAGAAGGAAGTTATGCTAGAAAAATATATGGACAGTCAGAAATTACAGAAAGACACAGACATAGATTTGAGTACAACAATGAATATAGAGAAATAATGGAAAAAGCAGGACTTGAAATTGCGGGAACATCACCAGATGGAAGTTTAGTTGAAATAGTTGAATTAAACGAAACAAAACATCCATTCTTTGTGGCAGGTCAATTTCATCCAGAATTTAAATCAAGACCAGATAGACCACAAAAATTATTCTCTGAGCTTGTAAAAAAATCTCTTTCAATTGGGGAAATACAAAAATTGTAAACGATATATATAAAATAATTAAAATGTGAAAGTTTTGTGAAAATTAGCAATCTCTATTGACAATTGCTAAAAAAAGATATAAATTATTAGCAGTCATTACAAAAGAGTGCCAAAACTAAATACAAAAATAAAATAAATAGTATTTTAGTATTTAAGTATAGCAACTTAACATATAATTAAAATGACGTATTTAAAGGAGGTAATTTTATTATGTTAAAACCATTAAGTGACAGAGTTATTGTAAAAATGACTGAGGCAGAAGAAACAACCAAAAGTGGTATTATTTTATCAAGCGGAAGCAAAGAAAAACCACAAATAGCAGAAGTAGTAGCAGTAGGACCTGGAGGAGAAATTGACGGAAGTAAGGTCGAAATGGTAGTAAAAAAAGGAGATAAAGTAGTAATAAATAAATATTCAGGAACAGAAGTAAAATACGAAGGAGAAAATTACATAATAATAAGACAAAACGATATATTAGCATTAGTAGATTAGAACAGAGGACTTAAAGTCCCAAATTAGTAAAATTTTTATAGGAGGAGATTTAAAATTATGGCAAAGAATATTGAATTTGGCGAAGACGCTAGAAGAAAATTATTAAACGGTGTTAATAAATTAGCAGACACAGTAAAAGTTACATTAGGACCAAAAGGAAGAAATGTTGTATTAGATAAAAGTTTTGGAGCACCACTTATTACAAATGATGGTGTTACAATAGCAAAAGAAATTGAACTTCCAGATAGATATGAGAACATGGGAGCTCAAATTGTAAAACAGGTATCAGAGAAAACAAACGACGTAGCAGGAGATGGAACTACAACAGCTACTGTATTAGCCCAAAGTATGATTAAAGAAGGAGTTAAAAACGTAGCAGCAGGTGGAGATCCAATGGCAATAAAAAGAGGAATGGATAAAACAACAAAATCTGCAGTAGAAATATTAAAAAAGATTAGTGTTCCGGTAAATGGAAAGGATGATATTGCAAGAGTAGCAAGCATCTCAGCAAATAATGAAGAAGTAGGAGCTCTAATTGCAGATGCAATGGAAAAAGTTTCAACTAACGGAGTAATAACAATAGAAGAATCAAAAACTTCAAGCACAGAATTAAATGTTGTAGAAGGAATGCAATTTGACAAGGGATATGTATCACCATATATGGTAACAGATACAGAAAAAATGACAGCTGATATGGACACACCATACATTTTAATAACAGATAAAAAAATCGATAATATACAAGAAATACTACCACTACTTGAAAATTTGATGAAAGTATCTGGAAAACTTGTAATAATTTGTGACGATATAGAAGGAGAAGCATTATCAACTCTTATATTAAATAAATTGAGAGGAGTACTAAATGTAGTAGCAGTAAAAGCTCCAGGATATGGTGACAAGAGAAAAGAAATGCTTCAAGATATTGCAATTTTAACAGGTGGTGAAGTAATAACATCAGATGTTGGATTAGAACTAAAAGATGCAACAATTGAACAATTAGGAAAAGCTAAACAAGTAAAAATAGAAAAAGACAAAACAATAATTGTTGATGGTGCTGGTGACAAACAACAAATAGCAGACAGAGTAGGTCAATTAAGAGCTCAAATAAAAGAAGAAAAGAGCGAATATGATAAAGAAAAATTAGAAGAAAGACTAGCAAAACTTGCAGGTGGAGTTGCCGTAATTGGTGTAGGAGCTGCAACAGAAGTTGAAATGAAAGACAAAAAGTTACGAATAGAAGACGCATTGTCAGCAACAAGAGCAGCAGTTGAAGAAGGAATAGTAGCCGGTGGAGGAACAGCATATATAAATATAATTCCAGAACTAAAAAAGCAAATTGAAGAACTTCAAGGAGACGAAAAAATAGGTGGTAAAATTATATTAAGAGCATTAGAAGAGCCTGTAAGACAAATCGCAGTAAATGCAGGACTAGAACCAGCTGTAATACTTGAAAAAGTAAAAGCAGAAAAAGAAGGAATAGGATTTGACGCAAAAAATGAAGTATATGTTGATATGAAAAAGGCAGGAATTGTTGATCCAACAAAAGTCTCAAGAAGTGCACTTCAAAATGCAGAATCAGTAGCATCAATGATATTAACAACAGAAAGTATAGTAGCAGACATTCCTGAAAAGAAAGAATGTAGCTGTGGAGGACAAAATCCAGAAACAGGAATGGGTGGAATGTACTAAAATAAAAAATACAACCATTTGGAAATAAATAAAGGAAAAAGATGATAAATTTTTTATCATCTTTTTATGTTATAGAAGATTAACATATCACTGACGAAAATAATTTACATAAAATATTTACAAAACACTGGAAAAATATTCATATATATGGTATAATTAAGTAAGTTGTTAGTAAAGGAGATTGTTAAAAATATGGAATCAAACGTAGAAAAAGTAATTGAATTATATAAAAATAAAAATAACCCTATTCAAATTTCAAAATTACTAAAAATACCAAGAAGCCAGGTATTAAATTATTTAGTAATAGGAGCAAGTCAAGGAAAAATAGAAGAACCAATTTCAAAATTTTATAGTGATGCAATGTATGATATAAAATTAGGACATGTTGGCAGAAAATTAGTAAATGCGAGAACACAAAAAGAAGATGCAAAAGATAATTCAAAAGGTGCATTAGAAAGTGATGAAGAAATTGAAGCTGAAATTAAGAAAAGAAAAAAGCAAAATGAATTAGAGAAAAAAATATTCGAGCTGTATGAAATGGGGACATATCCAACAGAAATTGCATCAGCATTAGGATTAAAATATTATGATGTTTATGATAGTATAATTCGTATGATAAAAGAATATAAAATGAAATCTGTTGATTTCTTAAGATACAACAAAACATTTAATAAACTAAAACTAAAAAAATCACAAGAGGGAATACATATAACAAAAGAAGTACTTAAAAGAGAAGAATTGACAATATATCCAGCAGTTTTACTAGATTTATCAGATATATATTATATACTTTTTTGCAATGCATTAAGAAGCGGAAAAATAGAAGATGCACAATACTACAAAAATTCAGTAACAAGAACGATAACAGATTCGATAAATTGTAATAGAAACGAATCTGAAACTAATAAAATGAAAAGGAAAAAAATAAGAACGGAAGAAGAAATAAAAAATGAAGAAATTAGAAATAGAGTTGCAAATACAAAAGCTAAAGGATTTAAAATCGATTTAGTTAGTATAGCAAAACAATATAATGTTAAAATAGCGAGAGTAAAACTAATAACTGGAGAGGATAACATAGAAGATAGGGAAATGAATAATATTCAAATAGAAAGATAATAGTAAAAAAATATATATTATAAATCAAATAAAAAAATCCGAGTGTGCACATACATATTCGGATTTTTTTATAATTTTAGAGTAATTAATCTAAAGACTATTAAGCAAAACATTATAAATAAGCATTTAATTTCTCAATATTCTTTCTTTGAAAGTCATTAAAATCTTTTAACAACTTTGTTGTACTTTCAGAAACATTAAGATTACTATTTAAAATTTTTTGACATTTAATAATACCCATCAAAGTTCCTTGAATCATCATTTCAGCAGCGTGAGAAGAACTTCTATCTTTTAAAGTATTCATTTGAATTCCAAAAAATCCAATCATCTTGGTACTTATTGGGGTATCATCAGGAACTTCACCATATTTTTCAAAATGTTGATTAACTTGAAGAAGTATATTTGAATATCCTGAATATATAGCCACTAATTCCTTTTTCATTTCTTTATCGGAAATCTTAACTGACAAAAAAGAAATAGAACTCATTGCCATTTGAGCAGCTTTACTAATTTCATTTAACACAGCTAAATCAACGTTGCAATCAGAAACGTTATTGCTTGTTCCAGTGCATAAGTTATTATCTGAAGAACTTGGATGTTCATCATTTTTAGAAGATACTCCAGAATGCTCGACGTTGTCAGATAAATTGCTTTGTTTCTCATTGATTTTTGTATCCACAGAGCTATTTTCATCATTATTTTTGAGATATTGATCTTTATTACTTTTTTCCATTTTCCCCTCCTATAAATAATTTAATAAATTTTTGTGACTACAAAATTAAAAGTGCAAACATACATAACCACAAACATTTACCCAATTACACATATTTTGTCCAAATTTGTACAAAATATTATTGAAAAGATAAAAAAAATAATATATACTTTAATAAAAATAATCAAAGGTGGTAAAATAATGGGCTGGACAAATGAGCAAAAGCAAGCAATAGAAAAAGAAGGGGCAAACATATTAGTATCAGCAGCTGCAGGAAGTGGAAAAACATCAGTATTAGTTGCAAGAATAATAAACAAAGTAGTAAATGAAAAAATAGACATAGATAAACTATTAGTTGTAACATTTACAAATGCTGCAGCTAGTGAAATGAAGCAAAGACTATTAAACGCAATATATGAAAAAATAGATGAAAATCCTAATGATGAAAATTTGCAAAGACAGATTTCACTTATTAGTCATGCCCATATTTCAACAATACATTCATTTTGCTTAGAAATAATTAGAAACAATTTTTTTGAAATTGGAATGCCAGCTAATTTTAGAGTAGCAGATCAAACAGAAATAGAAATAATGAAACAAGATATAATAGAGAAAATATTTGAAGACAAATATGAAAATCAAGATGCAGAATTTTTGAAATTACTAGATACATATACAAGCTATAAAGATGACCAACCATTAAAAGATATCATATTAAAAATTTTTGAATTTACGTGTAGTGTACCATTTCCAGAAGAATGGTTAGAAGACGCAATAGAAGACTTTAATATAGACAATAAAACACAAGATTTTGGAGATACAAAATGGGGAAAACTGATACTAGAAAACTCACGAGAAATAATAAATGATTTAATAATAAACCTAGAACCTGCAAAAAATATGACAGAAGTAGCGACTGATCTAATAGATTTTTATAATGTAATAGTAGAAGATATAAATAATCTAAAAAGCATAAGCTTTGAAAATTGGGATAAGGCATACAACGCAATAAACAATAAAAAATGGAATACATGGCCACATAGCAGCAAATTAGATGAAGAACAAAAAGAAATAAAAGAAAAAGCTAAAAATATTAGAGATGAAGTAAAAGAATCATTTACAAAACAATTCTCAAAAACATTCTCATATACATCATCTGAGGAAATACAAGACATAAAAGGAATGTACGAAATATTAAAATCACTGAAAAATATAGTATTAGAATTTCAAGAAGAATTTTTAAAAAGAAAAAAGGAAAAAAATATTGTAGACTTTTCAGACATAGAACACCTAACTTTGAAATTATTAGTAAATAAGGATGGAACCAAAAGTGAAATTGCAAAAAGAAGTGAATTTCAAGAAATTCTAGTTGATGAATATCAAGATAGCAACTTAATACAAGAAAAAATATTAACAAGTGTATCAAACGGCAAAAATATATTCATGGTTGGAGATGTCAAGCAAAGTATTTACAGATTTAGAGGAGCAAGACCAGACTTGTTTTTGGACAAATATGAAAAGTATAGTAGTATTTCACAAGACTGCAATGCACAAGAAGATAGTACGTGTACACAATTAGAAGAAGATAATCAAAATGATAATACATTAGAAAGCAACACTAAAATACAGCTATATAAAAACTTCAGAAGTAGAGAAAACATTTTAAACATAACAAACCAAGTATTTCAAAATATAATGAGTAAAAAGCTTGGAGAAATTGATTATGCCGAGGATGAATATTTGAATTATGGGGCAAACTATGAAATCCCCCAAATAGATTGCAAAACTGAAATGTACATAATTGACACAGAAACAGAAATAAGCGAAATTGTTGAAGATACAGCTTTAGAAGCTAAACTTGTTGCAAAAAAAATAAAAGAATTAGTAAATGAAGGAATAAATTATAAAGATATAGCAATTTTGCTAAGAAGCCCAAATGCAGTAGCAGAAACTTTTGAAAAAGAATTAACAGAACAAAAAATTCCAGTATATTCAGATACAACTTCGGAATACCTAGAATCAATAGAAATAGATACAATTATATCATTATTAAAAATAATAGACAATCCACTACAAGATATACCTTTAGTAACAGTACTAAGATCTCCAATAGGGGGCTTTAGCGATAATGAACTAATAGAGATAAGGTTAGAAAATCAAAATGGGTTGTTTTATGAAGCACTAAAAAAATCACAAATGCAAAAATCAAAAGATTTTATAGAAATGTTATCAAGCTTCAAAAAAATGGAAAATGAATTGCCTTTAAACGAGCTAATATGGAAAATATACTCAATAACAGGATACTATTACTATGTTCGATTAATGCCAAATGGAAAGCTAAGACAAGCGAACTTAAGAAAATTATTTGAAAAATCAAAAGAATATGAGCAAATAAGTTTTAAAGGATTATTTAATTTTATCACATTTATAGAAAAAGTTGCATCAAAAGAATCTTCAAATTTGACACCAGCAAAAATAATAGGAGAAAATGATGATGTAGTTAGAATAATGAGCATACATAAAAGCAAAGGACTTGAATTTCCGGTAGTTTTTCTATGTAAAGCAGGCAAAAAAATAAATCTACAAGACTTAAATGATAAGATAGTCTATGACCAAGATTTAGGCTTTGGGGTAAACTATATAAAAGAAGGAATGGAATATCCAACTTTAACAAAAGAAGCAATAAAAATTAAAATGAAAAAAGAAACAATTTCAGAAGAGATGAGAGTATTATATGTTGCATTAACAAGAGCAAAAGAAAAACTAATAATAATAGGAACTGATAAAAATGCACAAGAAAATCTAGAAAATAAAAACATTGAAATTGAAAAATATCATGGAAGAAACAGGCCTTCAAAAATAAACAACAAATTGGTAGAAAAATTTTCAAAATACTTAGACTGGCTTGAACTTGTATATATGTATAATACAAAAAAAACAATGGAAATAAATATAGTAAATAAAAACAATTTAATAGAAAATAAAGAAGAACCTGAAAATAAATCATCAGTAAATTTAACAATGGTAAATAGAGATGTTGATTCAGAAGAATATAAAAAAATTGATAATCTTCTAAATTGGAAATATAAATATGAAGAAGAAATAGATTTAATAAGTAAAACATCTGTAACAGCATTAAAAAACAATGATAAAGAATATAGAATAACAGAGAAAAAAGTTGAAAGAAAGGAACCTGAATTTGAAACAAAAGAAAATAGTAAAATAAGCCCTGCAAAACTTGGAACTTTAATTCACCTAGGATTACAAAAACTAGAAATTAAAAAGACATCAGATATTTCAGAAGAAACAATTAAAACTCAAGTTGAAAAGATGATAGAAGGTCTAAATATTTCTAATGATGAAAAAGAAGAATTAAAAAACAAAAAAGAATTATTTGAAAACTATATAAAGTCTGAATTATACAAGGAACTAGAAAATGCTAAAGAGGTACACAAAGAAACACCTTTTTATATGGAAATAAACAATGTTTTAATCCAAGGTGTAATTGATTTATATTATATTTCAGAAGATAATAAGCTTATACTAATAGATTATAAAACTGATAAAAATGTTAACAAAGAAGATTTAACAAATAAATATAAAAATCAACTGGAATTATATAAAGAGGCACTAGAAAAAGCATTATGCAGAAAAGTGGAAAAAATGTGTATATATTCAACTTTTCTTAATGATGTTATTACACTTTAAAGCCAAATAAAAATATATCATTGGAAAGGAGAAAAATGAGATTAGATAAATTTTTAAAAACAGCAAGGATTATTAAAAGGAGAACTGTTGCAAATGAAGCAGCAGACGGTGGAAGAATAATGGTAAATGGAAAAGTAACAAAACCAAGTTATGACGTAAAAATAGGAGATGTAATTGAGATAAAATTTGGAACATCAAATTCAAAATTTAGAGTAAAGGAGATTCCAAAAAAGCAAAGCGAAGAAACTGAAAAAATTGTCGAAATATTATGAAAATAAATAGCAAAAAGCTATTGACTAAAATGGAAAAAAACAATAAAATATGAATAGAATTTGTTATGAAAAAACAATGCTTTATGGTAACTACAATAAAGCAATGAAAGGATTTTGAAAATGAAAAAGATGAATGAAGAAAATAATAAAAAGAAGATGAATAAAAAAGGAATTATTATAATAGTTATAACTTTAATAATACTTGTTGTAATTGCATTGGTAATTATTAAAGTGAATATAGACAAAAAAAATAAACTAAGAGAAAATGAGATAAAAGAGGCACAAAATAATGCAGGAACAGAAAGCCGTATAGACTTTGAGAATCTAGAAAATGCAAAATTACAAGATAATTTAAAAGTAAATACATCAGAGCAAGCACATAACAATAAAACTTTTGATGGATTAGAGTTTTCGGATATGCAATTAAATTCAGATAATGGAGAAACTAATTTTAGTGTAAGAATAACAAATATATCATCAAATACAATAGACGAAAAATATGTTAAGATTACCTGCTTAAATAAAGAAGGAAGTCCAATAGGCGATTTATACATATTAGTTACAAAAATTGAAGCGGGAGCTTCAATAAATGCGAGTGCAGTAACATCAGAAGATTACATAAATTTATATGATTTTAAAGTCGAAGATGTTAAATAGAATTGGCAAATTGTTTAAATTGACATTAAATAATAATAATGTCAATTTTTTTTCAAAGAATAGAAGAGGAATATGAAATGAAAAAATTAGTTGAAAAAAATAATCAAAGAGGATTGACTTTAGTAGCTTTAATAGTAACAATAACAATGATTATGGCAGTGTCAGCAATAGGAATAACAGCAGGCATAAAAAATAAAAATGCAGTAAATGAAGTAAAATCTCAAACAGGACAGTTGGAATCAAAAATTAATTTAATAGATAATCAAATAGAAATATTATATGATGATTTGAAAATATCAGATCCATCAGTTACTTTTGAGATGCAAAAAACAACTAATAAAATTATTTTTACAAATGTAAAAACGGTAAACTATGACAAGGAAATAGATAGCTATGAGTATTATATAAAAAAGACTGGTGAAAAAGACTATAAAAAAATAGAAACAACAGATATGTCTCAAATGGTAGCAAATTCCTTAATACATAATACAGATTATGATATAAAAATATTAGCTAAATTAAATGGTCAAACGATGCTTACAAGGGTAAAAACTGTAAAAACAAGAGAGCTAATAGCATCAATACTACAAATGCAAAAAGTAGATAAATCAAACTATGAAAACAATACGTGGTCAAATCAAGACGTAGAAATAGTTCTATCTGGTGAAAATACAGGACTATCAACATATTCATCACAAACAGGTTCAGCACAAGGAATTTATGAAGCAAAAGGAAGCACAATAATTAACAAAGAAGGAATAACAAAAGTAGTAGTATCAACAACAGATGGAACGAATACTGTAAAAAATGAATATACAATAAAAGTAGATAAATCAGAACCAACAGCTGGAACAATATCAATGCAAATTAAAAATAACAAAGGAGAAAAATATTCAAACGATACGTGGATTAATGAAAGTGTTTACATAGCATTATCCAATGGTTCAGATAACTTAAGTGGACACAGAAGTACAAGTTATGATGTAACTGGACCAATAGAACTTAAAAATCAAACTAGTCCATTAACACTAGAAAATGGTGGAATATACAGTGTAACTGTAACAACAATAGATAACGTTGGATATACATCACAAAATCAATATACAATAAAAATAGATAAACAAGCACCAACTCCAGGAACTCTAATAATGAAATTAGACAATGCAAGTGGAGAAAACTATATCAATGATAACTGGACAAATCATAGTGTATATATTCAACCAGTAAATGGAACAGATGAACTTGGAGGACATAAAAGCACAATCTATAATATAACAGGGGCACAAACATTAAGCAACCAAACAAGCCCAATAACACTAACAAAAACGGGTATATACAATATAACGGTAATAACCACAGACTCAGCCAATAATACATCTTCAAGAGCATACATAGTAAAAATAGACAAAGAAAGTCCAACTAATTTACAAATTAGTGCAAAAATAAACAATGCAAGTGGAAGCAACTATCAATCAGGTACATGGACAAATCAAAATGTATATGTAAAACTAACTGCAACAGATAATATTGAAATAACAAAATATGAATGGTATGAAAATGGTGGATGGACAACAAGAGCATTAAATACAAATAATAAAATAGGGGAAATAACGTATACTGCCCAAAGAGATGAAACAATAAGGTTTAGAGTAATTGATGAGGTTGGTAATATTTCAGAAGAATCATCAATAAATGTTAAAATAGATAAAACAGCACCAGTAATAGGCAACATAAGTAATACGTCAGGAGAAAAATGGACAAATAAAGATATAACATTAAGTTGGAATATTGAAGAAACAGCATCAGGTATACAGAAGGTTGAATATGGATATGACGGAACAACATGGTCAGGCTTGTTAGATACAAATGAATGGTATGGTTTAACAAGAGGAGACGAAAGAAATAATGTACTATATATAAGGGCAACAGATATTGCGGGAAACGTATCAAATATAAAAAGTTCAGCACTTAAAATTGATAAATCAGTTCCAACACAACCAACAGCAATAGCAATAACACCAGCAATCAATAGCTTAACAGTAAAAGCAAGTGGGTCAGCAGATAGCTTAAGTGGTTTAGCAGGATATCAATATAGCATAGATGGTGGAAGTACATGGACATCAACTATAGCAAATGGAACAGCACATACATTTACAGGAATAAAAGCAAATACAACAAAAACAATTACAGCTAGAGCAGTAGACAATGTTGGAAACATTTCAGGTAATAAAACACAAGATGGCACAACCACAACAGTAAGTACAAATGTAGTTTTAACGCCAAGTACAACAAGCTGGACAAATCAAAATGTAACAGTAACATTAAGCTTTACAAATGTACCAACAAATTATGTAATACAATATAAATTGGGAAGTACCGGATCATGGACAACAGGAACAAGTATAGGAGTACCAAGTAACAATACAGTTTATGGAAGATTATATAACGCAAGCTTAGGTGATGAAATCGGAGCAAGTTCATATAACATAACAATAATAGATACAACAATGCCAACAACAACAGCTCCAACAGCAACAAGCACAACTAATAGTGTAACAGTAACCAATAAGCAAACAGATGCAAACAGTGGAATATCAACATCAAAAACAAAATATGCAATAAGAAAGACATCAGACACAAGCTTTGGAAGCTGGCAATCAGTAGCAACATTTACTGGCTTAACCCATAACACATCATATACAGTAAAGACACAAGTAACAGATAATGCTGGAAATACAATAGAATCAGCAACATTAGCAATAACAACAAAAACATTAACAGCAGGAACATTAACAATGAAGTTAGATAGTTCAACCGGAAGTGCATATACATCAAATACTTGGACAAACCATAGTATTTATGTAGCAATAGCAGGCAACGGAAATGCTGGAACAACAACGTATGAAAGTGTAAGTGGCTCAGCACAAACAGTAGCAGTTGGAACAACAGCAGCAACAACAGTAACAACAGAAAACACAACAACTTTAAGAGTAAAAACAACAGATGGAACAAATACAGTATATAGTAGCAATTATATAATTAAAATTGATAAATCAGTTCCAACACAACCAACAGCAATAGCAATAACACCAGCAATAAATAGCTTAACAGTAAAAGCAAGTGGTTCAGCAGATAGCTTAAGTGGTTTAGCAGGATATCAATATAGTATAGATGGTGGAAGCACATGGACAACAACAGTATCAGCAAGTAGCTCACATACATTTAGTGGAATTAAAGCAGATACAACTAAAACAATATATGCAAGAGCAGTAGATAACTTAGGATATACTTCAAGTAATAAGACACAAGATGGAACAACCACGACAGTAAGTACAAATGTAGTTTTAACGCCAAGTACAACAAGCTGGACAAATCAAAATGTAACAGTAACATTAAGCTTTACAAATGTACCAACAAATTATGTAATACAATATAAATTGGGAAGTACCGGATCATGGACAACAGGAACAAGTATAGGAGTACCAAGTAACAATACAGTTTATGGAAGATTATATAACGCAAGCTTAGGTGATGAAATCGGAGCAAGTTCATATAACATAACAATAATAGATACAACAATGCCAACAACAACAGCTCCAACAGCAACAAGCACAACTAATAGCATAACAGTAACCAACAAGCAAACAGATGCAAACAGTGGGGTAAAAACAATACAATATGCCATTAAGAAAACATCAGACACAACATTTGGAAGTTGGCAAGCAGGAGCGACATTTAGTAATTTAACACATAACACATCATATACAGTAAAAACACAAGTAACAGATAATGCTGGAAATACAATAGAATCAACCACAACAGCAATAACAACACAAACATTAACAGCTGGAACTTTAACAATGAAGTTAGATAGTTCAAGTGGAAGTGCATACACATCAAATACTTGGACAAATCATAACGTATATGTAACAGTAAACAATGGTAGTGCTGGAACAACAACATATGAAAGTGTAAGTGGCTCAGCGCAAACAGTAGCAGTTGGAACAACAGCAGTAACAACAGTATCAACAGAAAATACAACAACATTAAGAGTAAAAACAACAGATGGAACAAACACAGTATATAGTAGCAATTATATAGTAAAAATAGACAAAACAGTACCAGTAGCTGGAACCTTGAAAATGACAGTAACTGACAGCACTGCACCAACAATAACATCAGCAAGTGCATTAACAGATAAAATAACATTTACAGCAACAGATGTTGGAACAGGAATAGTAGGATATGCAATAACCACAACAAACACAGCACCAACAACATTTACAAGTTGCACAAAAACTTTATCATTAACTCAAACAATTACAGGGCTAACTCATAATACAACATATTATGTATGGGTAAAAGATCTTGCTGGATTAGTAAGTGCTAGCAAAGCAGTAAGTACGAAGCTCTTAGTAGCAGCAACTTTGAAAATGACAGTAACTGACAGCACTGCACCAACAATAACATCAGCAAGTGCATTAACAGATAAAATAACATTTACAGCAACAGATGTTGGAACAGGAATAGTAGGGTATGCAATAACCACAACAAACACTGCACCAACAACATTTACAAGTTGCACAAAAACTTTAGCATTAACTCAAACAATTACAGGGCTAACACAGAACACAACATACTATCTATGGGTAAAGGACTTAGTAGGCTTAGTAAGTGCAAGTAAAGTAGTAGCAACACAATTATTAGTAGCACCTAAATTAAAACTTACAGCAAATGTTGAGAAAATGGTTGGACTTTATGCAGACATAGATGGAAACGGCTCAGTAGATGGAGTAATATTTGCAGATCTGCTAAGAGGAGCACAAGGAGACGGAGTATGGAATACTATTGGCAGTAATTATTTTGATGTTACTGGAAACTATACAATTCCAACAATTAATGCCTCAGAAGCAAAAACTTATGAAATTAGCCAATCAAGTTATTCTGGACCATTTGGAACAGCACCAGTATTAAAGGTAAGTGGAAATGAAAGTGGAAAAGATAGATTTTATGTAATGGCACTAAATGATTTTAATCCAGGAACATATTATTGTTGGTATTGTAGTGCTTATGAAAAAATGAGTGATTATAGTACATATACATCTGGTGATTTTGGTACTGGAAAAGCAAATACCCAGGCAATGATTCAAAAATGGAATGCATCAGGATATGGAGCACAAAATGCAGGAGCTTATAAAGATATATGGGGACAAATACAAACAGAAGTACAAAGCGGTTGGTTTGTTCCATCAAGAGCAGAGTGGGCAGCATTTGGAGAAGAATTAAGTATAGCAAATAGCAATTATGCAAACTCTGGGATTAGCCGCTGGTACTGGTCTTCTTCACAGGACACTACTAGCTACGCGTGGGACTCATTCTTCGACCCTGGCGGCATGTACTTCTGCGGTGTGAACGGCGACGGTTATGTTCGCTTGGCGACGACTTTCTAATTTTGTAAAAAATTAGAACCACACCAACGTGTTGTGTAAACAACACGTAAACATTCAAAATGAGAGAAGCTTCGTAAGAAGCTCTCAGTTTGAATGAAGATTGGATTAAAATTAAGAGAGCTTGTCAAGATTAGTGCGGAATATGTTAATACTAGTGTATTATTTATGTAATTTTACTTGAAAATTAAGAGCTAGTTTGATATTATATAGAAGTAAAAATATACATAAAATAAAAAAGAAAAACAACCATAAATTTCAATATAAAATGAAAGGTGAAAAATGAAAATACAGCATTTATCAGTAATATTTTTAATAATAATAATACCAATATCAATGGTATTATCAGTATATGTTGGAAATTTAATAAACGTAGCAAATAAAGAAGCATCGTACAACACAATGCTATTAAATTCAACGTATGATGCAGTATCAGCATACCAAAACAACACAATAAAAAACGAATATGCAAGTGAAATACAATCAAAAGAAAGAGATATACAAGCATCAATAAATACATTTTTCAACAGTTTAGCATCAGGAATGCAAACAAGTGGATACACCAAAACAGAGCTAAATAGCTATGTACCAGCAATGCTATACACATTATATGATGGATATTATGTATATGGGCCTTATGAAAATATAGCAGATGTAAATAATGGACAAGTAACATACAATACGTCAGGATTTTTAAATGGAAACAACTTAGAATATGGATTAAAGCCATATATATATTATACATGTGAATATTCAGATGGAACAACTTATGAT
>CAZDPV010000005.1:0-55544 GCA_964507565.1 uncultured Clostridium sp. | reverse complement strand
TTTTAAAACAGACAAACTGGACAACTAATAAAAAATATGATATAAATATTGGAGCAAAAGTATTCTAAATTTACATAAATAAAGAATGGAGGATGAGTACAATTAGTAAAATAAAAAAAGTTGCAGTTGGAATAAGAAAAATAATAAAGTTTATTGTAACACTAACAATAGCAATAACTATAATTATTGGAATAATGCAAATTGTTTATAGACAAACATATAGCGTAAGTCTAAATGGTGAAATAATTGGATATACAAATGATAAAATTGCTTTACAAAATAAAATAAATAGCTACATAACATCTGGAAATGGAGATAATATTGCATTTGTAGAAATAAAAGACTTACCCACATACACGGTGTGTCTATTAAAGAAAGATGTACAAACAGATGATAACGAAATCTTCGAAAAAGTAATTTCAACAGGAACCAAATACTATAAGTATTATGCAATTACAACAAATAACGAGGAAAAGGCTTATGTTACATCGTTTAAAGACGCTGAAGATGTAGTTAATGGGTTAAAAGATAAAAATAGTGCTAATGCAGATTCTTTAGGAATTGTAGAAAAATATGATGTTGCACAAGCAAACTATACAAAGGTAGATGACTGTGTATCACAAATATATGAGAAAAAAGTTGTAAAAGTAACATCATCAAGTGCATATAGAAAAATAGCAACAACGGTTGTAAATGAAGCAAGTGTAAAAACAGACATAGGAATTACACTAATAACACCCGCGTCTGGAACAATAAGTTCTAGATTTGGAATAAGATCAAGAGACAATCATAAGGGATTAGACATAGCAGCTCCAAAAGGAACAGCTATAAAAGCAGCAGCTGGTGGTGAAGTAATATTCTCCGGATATGGGACAAGCTTATATTCAGGATATGGCAATGTAGTAGTAGTACAATCAACAAGTTCAGTAGTAATTCTATATGGACATTGTAGTGAACTATATGTTAAAACAGGAGAAAGTGTAGTTCAGGGGCAGGTAATTGCAGCAGTAGGATCAACAGGACAATCAACAGGAAATCACTTACATTTTGAAATAAGATATAACGGAAAAGCAATTGACCCACAAAACTATGTATATTAAAATAATTAAAACGGTAAAACACAGAAGTGTTTTATCGTTTTTTGTACTATAGGAAATTCAAACTAAAATAAAGAAAAAATCTCATTTATAGCTTATAGTAATCCTGTAATTATACTTTGAATACTTATTTAGCTAATTCATTTTTTACTTTCTGAATTTCACTAATATCTGCAGCTTGAGCAGGCTTATAATATCCCTTAGCTTGAGCAATCTTAAACAATTCATACTGAAAGCTTTCACTATTATTTCTTAGCTGTTGAAAAGTCTGCCTTAGAGCAATATCCTCTGACTCTGCAATAGCAGTTTGATAATTAGAAAGCTCAGATTTAATACCGCCTAAAACATCATTAACCATAGTTTTTTCGTCCATATATCCTCCTTTTATGAAATAAAAATTTTAATTTTCTAAAAATGTCATTAAAGTTTGTTTTGTATTTAAACTGTCTTGAGCAGCCTTAGTAAAAAGTTGCTTTATTTGTGGATCTACCGCATTACTTGCATAATCAGTTAATTTTGCATTGCAAGTTGTAGAAGTCCCAATAAAATGTCTTAAATTTTGTAATTCCACTTGACTTATATTTGCCATATTATCATATCCTTTCTAATTAAACTTCAAATATATTTTAAACAATTAAAAATAAAATATTCAAAATATTAAATAAAAAACAAATAAATCATAATCACAAAAGGTAAAGATTTACATAAAATAATAATAATATGAAAAAGGAGGCAAAATAATGGCAAAAATAAAAGTATATAATAATGAAACAAATAGAATGGAAACATATTATAGAGGAGAAAAAGAAGCAATGCCGTATATTACAAATAGAACGTTAACTGTAGAAGAATTTAAAGGAGCGAGTAAAAGCACATTACTTTGGACAGAAAAAAATGCAATGCGAGCATGGAACAGTCAAAGATATATATATGGAAAACCAATTTTTGTAGGATTTGCATTTAGAAGACCTTGGGAAGGAGCACATGGAATATTCTCACAACATTATGCAGGATTAGCATTTGATGTTGGTCAAAACCTAGATGAAACTCAAAGAAATGAATTATATAATAGTGCAAAAAACTCGGGAATCTGGACATATGTTGAACCACAAATATTAACTCCAACATGGATTCATTTTGATAAACGCCGTGGCTATCCTGCATGTGCAATGGGAGGTTACCCAACTATTGCAAATGGTTCAAAAGGCTCATATGTAATGATTGCACAAGACGACTTAAATACACTAGGATACAAAACAGGAGGATTAGATGGAATATTTGGAACGCAGACGTTAAACGCGACCAAAAATTATCAACAAAAAGAAGAACTTGAAGCAGATGGAATTATTGGGTGTAATACATGGCGTTCACTACAAGAAGATGTTATTGGAACAGGAAGAACAAGTACAACAATAGACTAAAAAATATAAAGTAAAACTTAAAATAAAAAAATTTATTATATATTTTTAGAAGAAAATCTCAAAATTATTGAATAAACGATGGCTTTTATGCTAAAATTAAATGTAAATAATAAAAATGTTCATAGGACAACATGTAAAAGCCTAAATTGAAAGAATAGCTGAGGAAAATAATATGAAAATAGCAATAGATATAGATGGAACAATTTATGATACAGAAAAAAATTTTAGAGTGCAGGGAGAAATATATGATATTGAGGAACTTAATAAAAATAGTGTAATAAACCCAACTGCAATGTGGGCACAAGATAGATATAATTGGACAAAAGAAGAAAATGAAGAATACTTAAAAAAATTTGTAGATATAAGCAAAAAATCAAATCTAATCCCAGGGGCCAAAGAAGTAATAGAAAAAATTCAAAAACTTGGAATAGAAACCATTATAGTAACAGCGAGGGGACATGAAAGTGGAGAAAACAATAAAGAAATGATAAAAATAATGGAAGAAAAAATGAAACAAGATGGACTATCATTTGACAAATATTTTTGGGGAACTGATGATAAATCTAAAATATGCAAGCAGGAAAGTATTGATGCAATTATTGATGATTCACCAATAGTATGCAAACAAACAAGCAGTGCAGGTATAAAAACAGTATTTTTACACGATTCCGGAATAGTAGGATTAGAACCAAATAAGAATCTTATTGAGGTTCATAATTGGGGAGAAGTCTATAGAGAAATATTAAAAATAATATGCAAAAAATAAATAACATAAAAATCGTTTGTCGAATTATATAAAAATTTGACGAACGATTTTTCTTGACTTATGACATAAAACCAATGTATAATATTACCAATTGAATTCTTTTAATTTTTTAAAGCGTTATTTTTCTACAAATAATATCTTAAATCTAATAAAATTCCAAATTAAACTTCAAATAAAAAAATGCTAAAGTAAGAATATTTTTAATTTGTACTTTTTAATATAGCTTATATTTAAAGGCTATAGAAGAGTATTTAATAGAGAAAATTTACAAAGAAGCACTTGACGAAAAAACATTTAAAAGATATAATAGGAGGTATAAAATAGAACTAGAAGAAATGGTATCAGAAGATACAAAACAATTTATTATAAACTTAAGAAAAGAAGAATTAGAATTATATAATAAGAGTCTAAGTAATGAAAACTTATACAATAAATATTCAAATATTAGAAAATTAAAGTGGAATAATGCTAAAACATATAACAAATATTTAAAAGACATACAAAATATAAGAAAAAATGAACTTTACAATGAAACTCACAATGAATTTTGCGAAGAGAATGAAACATACAAAATATTAAGAAATATAAATGACAAAGATAATCCGCACGACAAGTCAATGAAAATGATATTATCAAATAAAGCAGAAGCAGTAAATGTAATAAATGAGATGTTAAAATTAAGTGATAAATTTAAAATAAAAGTAGAAGATATAGAGATATGTGAAAATGAATTTGTAACATTAGATTATAAAACCAGACAAAGCGATATAATTTACAAAAATAAAGAAAAAAGAATATATTTCTTAATCGAGAATCAAAGCAAAATAGATAAAACAATGCCATTTAGAATAGCAGAATACAGTATAGAAATAATGAGAAAATCCATGCTAGAAAGTAGTAAAAAAGAAATACCATTAGTTGTGCCAATAGTAATATATACAGGAAAAGCAAAATGGAATGTATCACAAGATATAATAAATAGCCAAGTAAAGCTAGAAGGATATAGTAATTTAGGAATAGGAAATTATAAATTACTTGATGTACATAATTATAGTGAAAAAGATTTAATAGAAATGCCAGGAGTTCTGCCAAAAATATTATTATTAGAAAAAACAAATACAATAACAGAAATAGAAAATATCTATAAGAAAATAGAAAAAATCAAACTTAAGGGAAGTGAATTAGAAATACTAAACGTTTATACACTAAATGTTTCAAAGAAAAAGCTAGGCAAAGAAACAACAGAAAAGATATTGGAAAAATTAAACAAAGAAAGTGAGGAAAAAAGTATGTTAGAAGACGTAATAGACGAGGCTATTGAAAGAGGAAGAGCTTCAGGAATAAAAACGGGAAAGAATGAAACAATCAAAACAATAATATTAAATATGATAAGAAGAGACTTCGATGACGAAACAATAAAAACCTGTACAGGAATAAACAAACAAGAACTAGAAAGGATAAAAAAAGAAATTATATAAAAACACGGTACCATTAAAAATGTACCGAGGGTTTTAATAGTATTTATGTGTAAAGTAAAGAGTAACTATGAAGACTTTATAACATTTCCATTCTTATCAACTTTAAAATTAATATGAAACAGTATTTGCATACATAATATTTTGCAAACTGTATCTGCATTTTGGGCAATTATAGTGCAAAAAGGTGTATTCAAAAAACTTAAAATAAATCTTAAAAATAAAGATACAAAATTGAGACTTGTAGTTTTTAATGTTGAGTATTCTAATTGCAAATAATAAGTAACAATTCTAAATAGCGGACAAATAGCAAAATCTAAAAGATGAAATACTAAAAAAATCATTGTGATTTTTAAATCTAAATCATAAAAACGATATAAAATGACAAACATTATTAATACACTTGCAATTAAAAGGGCTGACAATTCCGGACATAACGTCATTTATATTACCCTTTTCCTTACTTATATTAGCGCCAGTGCCAAATATGGATCTAAAAATGGCACTTATGTATTGAATGGGAAATGTTAAAGTAAATATATTTATTAATGATTTATCTACTGTGAAGCTTAATATAAGCCAAACCAAAATAGACATTAATGATGAAATTAGTGTATCAAAACTCACCCTTAGTAATCTTTTCATATGTAATACCTCCTTCTATAGGGTACTATAAATTGTAATATAAAATGTCGAAATATGCATAGCATTTGATAATTGAAATAAAAAGATAAAAAAATTGCCTACATTTAGTTGACACATACCGAAATGATATTAGAAGATATAAAAGCTTTATTATTAAATACTAGTATGATATAATTAAAAGCAAATAACTTATTGAGAGGGAAAAAATGAACGAAGAAGTATTAGTATTATTTTCAGGAGGAAAAGATTCTTTTCTATTAACTCTATTGTTAATAGAAAAAGGGTACAACGTTAACCTAGTAACGTTTGAAAACATATGTGAAATAAAATCAAAAAATGCAATAAAACAGGCAAAAAGAATACAAAATAAGTACGGAAAGATAAAAGTGAAGATAATTGGAATTCAAAAGACAGATGCAATCTTTAGAGAATTTATAAAACTATACTATAATACAAAACCAAGTCAAAATATAGAAAAATATGGAGACTTACCAATATCACAATTTAATTGCTTATCATGCAGACTTTCAATGTATGTAATGTCAATAATAATTGCAAAACAAAACGGAATCCATGAGATTGCGGACGGTGCAAGAATAAGCCAAAAATTCGCAATAGAGCAGGAACCGCTACTAAAATGTTTTACTGAATTATTTGAAAAAAATGGACTAAATATAGTATTTCCATTAAAAGAGATGAAAGACGATTTTGAACTAAAAAATGAAATTCTAATAAGGGGATTTACACCAAAAACACTAGAACCACAATGCTTATTAGGAATGCCACTTGAAAATGACTTAGATGAAGAGACAATAAACGCAACAGAAAAATGCTTTAAAAGGCTACTTTTAAAGAAATCCAATGAACTAATAGAAAAATATAAAAATATGAATTTATCAGGAGAATATATATAATGGATAACAGGAGTAAAAATTTTATATTTGTACCATTCTGCTTGATGGCACAAGCATATCAGGCACAAGAAATAGTAAAATATGAATGGAAAGCAAGTATTAAACCAATAATGAAGTTGCTTATAGAAAAGGACATAAACATTATCCAAATGCCATGTACTGAAAGCACATTTAATGACAGTTTAATTAGAAAACCTATGGGACTTTCAAAATATAATACAAAAGAATTTAATGAACATTGTGAGGAAAAGGCAAATATTGTTGCAAATCAAATAGCTGAAATAGAAAAGGCTAAATATAATGTAATAGCAATTCTTGGAATTGAACAATCTCCATCTTGTTGTATAAATTACATTTATACTAATAAAGGAATGGAAAAGAGAAAAGGAATATTCATGGAAAAAATATATGAGAAAATAAAAGACAAAAGTATTCCTTTTATTGGAATAAATAGAAAATATATAAAAAAATCAGTTAATGCCCTAGAGGAGTTAATAGAAAAAATTAATCAAAATGAAATAAAATAGAATTCTGAAAAAAATTAAATTTTAATTATTTAAAAATCGCAATGATTATTAAATTATTTTAATAAAAATCATATAGGTTTACAATAGATATGTCACAAGTAAATTGCAATTTATACAAATTATTTTACTAAAAATCATTGACAAGTCTATTAAAAATAAGTATAATAAGATTAGTATATTTTTATGTACGAATAAAATCTAGAGGGCTAATAGATGATAAATTCGGTAATCGTGAAATAATTTAATAATAATAAAAAGGTAAAATCCGGTAGAAGTATCGGTTTACCTTTTTTTGCCCGTCTATTTTATTTATGTTAATTATGAAGAAGAGGAATTGAATATTAGGCATTTATGAACTTTTTTAACCTAAAAGCAGGGGCTAAAAAAATTCATAAAAATAATATTGCAAGAAGGACTTCTCCAAAAAAATATATATTCTGCTTAATTTTATATAGGGGGTATTACCTTTGGTAAATGTTAAAGATGTAAAACATGAAAAAGCAACCCGTAAATCTTTTTCAAAAATTGGCGATTTTATAGAAATGCCAAACTTAATAAAAGTACAAAAAGATTCTTACGACTGGTTTGTAAACGAAGGATTAGGAGAAGTTCTAAAAGAAGTTTCTCCAATAGTTGATTATTCTGAAAATCTAGTTTTAGACTTTTTAGATTATCGTATGGATGAACATCCAAAATACACAGTAGAAGAAGCGAAAGAAAGAGATGCCACATACTCAACAAAATTACATGTAAATGTAAGATTATTTAACCGTGAAACAGGTGAAATAAAAGAGCAAGAAATATATCTTGGAGATTTTCCTGTAATGACTGATACTGGAACATTTGTAATAAATGGAGCAGAAAGAGTTGTAGTTAGCCAGTTAGTACGTTCTCCAAGCTGTTATTATGCAGCTACAATGGACACAAAAACTGGTAAAAAATTATATACATCAACAGTAATGCCACTTCGTGGAGCATGGCTTGAATATGAAACAGATAATAATGATATATTCTATGTTAGAGTAGACAGAACAAGAAAAATACCTGTAACTACACTATTAAGAGCAATAGGAATAGAAAAAGATGACCAAATACTAGCCCTATTTGGAAATGAAACACTTTTAAAAGCAACTATTGAAAAAGATCCAATAAAATCAATGGATGAAGCTCTTATAGAAATATACAAAAAACTGAGACCAGGGGAATTGCCAACTGTTGAAGCTGCTAGAACTTTATTTGACAGACTGTTCTTTGATCCAAAAAGATATGACTTGGCAAAAGTCGGAAGACATAAATTCAACAACAAATTAAGTTTGGCATCTAGAATAAAGGACCAAACAGCCTATGAAACAATCTCAGATGCTGAAACAGGAGAGATATTAGTTGAAAAAGACCAAAAAATTACAGCAGAAATGGCACTTCAAATTCAAAATTCTGGAGTAAATACAGTTAACATTAAATGTGGAGATACATTTATAACAGTAATAGGTAATGGAACAGTTGATATAAATAATTTTGTAGATATTGATATTAGTGATTTACATATAAAAGAATTAGTAAATTATGAAGTATTAAAAGATATATTAGAAAAAACAGAAAAAGAAAAATTGCATGATGAATTAAAAGCAAGAATTGCAGAACTAGTTCCAATGCACATAACAAACGAAGATATAATTTCTTCTATAAGCTACTTATTAAATTTATACCACGGACTTGGAAAGATAGATGATATTGACCATTTAGGAAATAGACGTATTAGATGTGTTGGAGAATTGCTACAAAATCAGTTTAGAATTGGTTTAGCAAGACTTGAAAGAGTAGTTCGTGAAAGAATGACGATTCAGGATTTAGACTCAATTACACCACAAGCACTTATAAATACAAAGCCAATATCTTCATCAATAAGGGAATTCTTTGGAAGTTCACAATTATCACAATTTATGGATCAAACAAACCCACTTTCAGAATTAACACATAAAAGAAGAATTTCAGCATTGGGACCAGGAGGATTAACACGTGAAAGAGCAGGATTCGAAGTAAGAGATATTCACTATACTCACTATGGAAGATTATGCCCAGTTGAATCACCAGAAGGACCAAACATAGGATTAATTTCAGCATTAACATCATTTGCAAGAATTAATGAATATGGATTTATCGAAGTACCATATAGAAAAGTTGATAAAGAGGCAGGAAAAGTATCAGATCAAGTAGATTATTTATCAGCTGATGAAGAAGATAAATTTACAATTGGTCAGGCTTCAGAACCAATTGATGAAAACGGAAGATTCATAAACAAAAGAATTAAAGTAAGACAAATAACAGAATTCAAAGAAGTTCCAGCAGAAGATGTTGACTATATTGAAATCTCTCCAAAAGAATTAGTATCAGTTGCAGCAGCAATGATTCCTTTCTTGGAGCATGATGATGTTAAACGTTCTTTAATGGGATCAAACATGCAAAGACAGGCAGTTCCACTATTAAAACCAGAAGCTCCAATCGTTGGAACAGGAATGGAATATAGAGCTGCAAAAGATTCAGGAATAACTGTTTCGGCCAAAGAAGATGGTATTATTGAAAAAGTTACAGGTGATGAAATTCAAATTAGAA
This sequence comes from uncultured Clostridium sp., assembly GCA_964507565.1. GTDB lineage: Bacteria > Bacillota > Clostridia > TANB77 > CAG-508 > CAG-793. The sequence goes on along the minus strand of CAZDPV010000005.1, from coordinate 46,089 downwards.
ATAAAAAGAATGAAATTACAAAATACAAACTATTAAAATTCAAAAGAACAAATGGAGGAACTTGTATAAATCAAAGACCAGTTGTTCAAGTTGGAGAAAAAATAAAAGCTGGAGAAATAATAGCGGATGGACCAGCAACAGATAACGGAGAAATGGCACTAGGAAGAAATGTTCTTATAGCATTTTCAACTTGGGAAGGATATAACTTTGAAGATGCTGTTTTAATTAGCGAAAGACTTGTAAAAGATGATGTTTACACATCAATACATATAGAAGAATATGACTGCGAATGCCGTGATACAAAATTAGGACCAGAGGAAATAACTAGAGATATACCAAACGTAGGAGAAGATGTATTAAAAGATCTTGACGAAGATGGTATCATAAGAATAGGTGCAGAAGTTAGACCTGGAGATATACTAGTTGGAAAGGTAACTCCAAAAGGAGAGACTGAGCTAACAGCAGAAGAAAGATTATTAAGAGCTATTTTTGGTGAAAAATCAAGAGAAGTTAGAGATACATCACTAAAGGTACCTCATGGAGAAGCTGGAACTGTAGTAGATGTAAAAGTATTTACCAGAGAAAATTCAGACGAATTAGGCCCTGGAGTAAATCAAGTAATTAGATGCTATATAGCAACAAAGAGAAAAATCTCAGTTGGTGATAAAATGTCCGGCCGTCACGGAAATAAAGGTGTTATATCAAGAATTCTTCCAGAAGAAGATATGCCATTCTTACCAGATGGTACACCAGTAGATATAGTACTTAACCCAATGGGTGTTCCTTCACGTATGAACTTAGGTCAGGTACTTGAAGTTCATTTAGGAATGGCAGCTAGAGCATTAGGATGGAAGGTTGAAACACCAGTATTTGATGGTGCAAAAGACTACGAAATTCAAGATTTACTAGAAGAAGCAGGATTAAGAAGAGATGGAAAAACAACAATATATGATGGTAGAACAGGTGATGCATTTGATCATCCAGTAACTGTAGGTGTTATGTATATGTTGAAATTACACCATTTAGTAGATGACAAGATACATGCTCGTTCAACTGGACCATACTCATTAGTTACTCAACAGCCTTTAGGCGGTAAAGCCCAATTTGGTGGACAGAGATTTGGAGAAATGGAAGTTTGGGCATTAGAAGCTTATGGTGCAGCATATACACTACAAGAGATGATCACTACAAAATCAGATGATGTTGTAGGACGTGTTAAAACCTATGAAGCTATAGTTAAAGGTGAAAATATTCCTAGACCAGGTGTTCCAGAAGGATTTAAGGTTCTTGTAAAAGAATTACAATCATTAGGATTAGACTTAAGACTGTACTCAGATAGAGGAAATGAAATTGAGCTAAAAGAAGATATAGAAGACGCAGTGGATTTCAACACAATAAATGATATTAAACCACAAGAAGAAACAGTAGTCGATGAAAAAGAACTTAATGATGGATATACTCAAACAGAAGGACCAGAAGAACAAGAAGAAAACGATGAAATATTTGAAGATTTAACTGATGATTCAGACGATGAACTTCTTAACTCAGATGATGAAATACTAAACGATGATTTAGAAAATGATTCATTTAATAATTATGATGATGACAATAACTAATATAATTAAATAGCTAAAAAACATATAAAGCATGCAACATAGAATTGTTCAGCAAAGAGAATGCTTTATATGCTAGTATGGCAAGGAAGAAAATTATAGGAGGCAATTTTTAGTGGAAGAATTAGAAAATTTGAGCCAAATCAAAATAGGCTTGGCATCAGACGAAAAAATAAGAGAATGGTCAAAAGGTGAAGTTAAAAAGCCCGAAACCATCAATTACAGAACATTAAAACCAGAAAAAGACGGATTGTTTTGCGAAAAAATATTTGGTCCAGTAAAAGACTGGGAATGCCATTGTGGAAAATATAAAAGAATAAGATATAAAGGTGTAGTTTGCGATAGATGTGGTGTTGAAGTTACTAAATCTAAAGTAAGAAGAGAAAGAATGGGACACATAGAGCTTGCAGCTCCAGTAGCTCATATTTGGTATTTCAAAGGTATTCCAAATAGAATAGCTTTAATGTTGGATATTTCTCCAAGATCAGCCGAAAAAGTCGTATATTTTGCATCTTACATTGTTACAGATAAAGGAACAAGTGGACTTACAAAATGTCAAGTATTAACAGAAAAAGAATATCATGAAGCAACAGAAAAATACGGAGAAGGTTCATTCAAAGCTGAAATGGGAGCAGAAGCATTAAAAAAATTACTATCTGAAATTGATGTAGAGAAACTTTCAGAAAAACTAAAAAAAGAATTAGTAAATGCAAGTGAACAGAAAAAAGCAAAATTGATAAAAAGACTAGACACAGTAGAATCATTTAGAATATCTGGAAATAAACCAGAATGGATGGTAATGAATGTAGTACCAGTTATCCCACCAGATTTAAGACCAATGGTACAATTAGATGGTGGAAGATTTGCTACATCTGATTTAAATGATTTATACAGAAGAGTTATAAATAGAAATAACAGACTAAAGAGACTACTAGAATTAGGTGCCCCAGAAATAATAGTAAGAAACGAAAAACGTATGTTACAAGAATCAGTGGATGCACTAATTGATAATAGCAGACGTGGAAGACCCGTAACAGGAGCTGGAGGAAGAGCATTAAAATCACTTTCAGATATGTTAAAAGGAAAACAGGGTAGATTCCGTCAAAACTTATTAGGAAAACGTGTTGATTACTCGGGACGTTCAGTTATAGTTGTCGGACCAGAACTTAAAATATATCAATGTGGTGTTCCAAAGGAAATGGCAGTAGAGTTATTTAAACCATTTGTTATGAAGGAATTGGTTTCAAGAGGATTAGCTCATAATATAAAAAATGCAAAAAGAATGGTTGAAAGACTAGATCCTGCTGTATGGGAAGTATTAGAAGATGTAATAAAAGACCATCCAGTAATGTTAAATAGAGCACCTACACTTCACAGATTGGGTATTCAAGCATTTGAACCAGTACTAGTAGAAGGTAGAGCTATAAAATTACATCCATTAGTTTGTACTGCATTTAATGCAGACTTTGATGGTGACCAGATGGCTATCCATTTACCTTTATCACCAGAAGCTCAAGCAGAAGCAAGATACTTAATGCTATCAACAAACAACTTATTAAAACCAACAGATGGTGCTCCAATTACAGAACCATCACAAGATATGATTTTAGGAGCATATTACCTAACAATGGATGTTGAAGCAGATTCAAATGACTCAGAAGAAATGATAGATAGAAAAGGAACACGTGGAGCAGGAAATTATTTTTCATCAACAGATGAAGCAGAGATGGCTTATGCAAATCATGATTTAGGAGTACATGCTAAAATACATGTTAGAATGGCAAAATATGATGAAAATAACAAAGAAATAGACCATGGAATGATAAATACAACTGTTGGAAGAATCATTTATAACAAGGGAATTCCACAAGATTTAGGCTTTGTTGACAGAAGCAAAAAGGAAAATAGATTCGAACCAGAAATTGACTTTACAGTTGCTAAAAAGCAATTAAAGAAAATAATAGGAAGATGTATAGACATTCATGGACTAGATAGAACAGCAGAATTATTAGATTATATTAAAGCAACTGGTTATAAATATTGTACAACAGCTGGTATGACAGTATCTATTGATGATGTTAAAGTCCCAGATGAAAAAGCTGAATTATTAGCAGAAGGACAAAAAGAAGTAGATCAAGTTACAAAACAATACGCACGTGGTTTAATAACAGACAATGAGCGTTATAATAGTGTTATCAAAATTTGGGAAAAGACAACAGATGAAGTTGCAGAAAAAATGCAAAATAATTTTGATGATATGAACCCTATATTTATGATGTCAAAATCAGGAGCACGTGGTAACATAAGCCAGTTAAGACAAGTAGCAGGTATGCGTGGACTTATGGCTAGTACAACAGGTAAAACTGTTGAGATACCAATTAAATCATCGTTCCGTGAAGGACTAGATGCATTAGAGTACTTTATTTCAGCCCATGGAGCTAGAAAAGGACTATCAGATACAGCTTTAAGAACAGCCGATTCAGGATACTTAACAAGAAGATTAGTTGATGTATCACAAGATATTATAGTAAGAGAAATAGATTGTGGAACAGATGAAGGACTAGAAGTATATGCAATAAAAGATGGAAACCAAGTAATTGAACCACTACAAGAAAGACTAATTGGTAGATATCCACTACATGACATAAAAAATCCAGAAACAGGAGAAGTTCTTTGCGATACAAATACAAAAATTAGTGATAAGGTTGCAAATAAAATTGTTGACTTAGGAATTGAAAGAGTAGTTGTACGTTCACCATTAAATTGTAAAACTCCACATGGAGTATGTGCTAAATGCTATGGAATGAGCATGGCTACTCGTGGAAATGTACAAATAGGAGAGCCAATTGGAACAATTGCTGCTCAATCAATTGGAGAGCCAGGAACACAGCTTACTATGAGAACAATTCACTCTGGTGGTGTTGCAGGTGTTGCAGATATAACACAAGGTCTTCCTAGAGTTGAGGAGCTTTTCGAAGCTCGTAAACCAAAGGGATTAGCAATTATAACAGAAATAGCTGGAAAAGTTTCGATTACAGAAGAAAAGAAAAAGAAACAAGTTACAGTTACTTCTAAGGATAATAGTAAAACATATTCAATTCCATTTGGTTCAAAAGTTTGTGTAACAGAGGGTCAAGAAATTGAAATAGGAGACCCATTAACAGAAGGTTCAATTAACCCTAATGAAATATTATTGATAAAAGGACCAGAAGGAGTTCATGAATACCTAGTTCAAGAAATACAAAAGGTTTATAGAAACCAAGGTGTTGATATCAATGATAAACATATTGAAGTAATTGCAAGACAAATGCTAAAGAGAGTTAGAATAGAAGAACAAGGAGATAGCACATTACTTCCAGGTTCACTAATTGATATGAATGAATTAGAAATAATAAATAAAAAATTAGAAGAAGAAGGAAAGAAACCAGCATCAGGAAAGAGAATTTTATTAGGAATAACGAAAGCATCTCTTGCAACAGAAAGCTTCTTATCAGCTGCATCATTCCAAGAAACAACAAGAGTATTAACTGAAGCCGCTATTAAAGGAAAAACAGATAATTTAATAGGACTAAAAGAAAATGTAATAATAGGAAAGTTAATTCCAGCTGGAACAGGAATGAAGAGATACCAAGACACATTTATAAATACGGAAAATGTAGAAGGAGAATCAGAAGCTCCAAGATCAACAGACGAAAATAAATTTTAATATAAAAATAAAAAACATTTAGGAAAATCCTAAATGTTTTTTTGCATAACTTTAGAGTAATCATACATAGATATTTTGATATATTCAAGTTAATATAAATAGAAAGTCATTAACCAATTAGCTTTCTAATTTCTTTATATAAGATGGGCTTATAGTTTTCAATTGAAAGAGGCTCTTTGTAGAGAATAGAAGTAAAGCAAGTACTACTAACAAGTTCAACAATCATAAACAATGTTACTTCTGGATTCTCTAATTTTAGGTGATTGTCATTAACTCCCTTTAAAAACAAGTCGTATAAACCATTTTCCTCATCCTCATATTTAGAATATATATTTAAAATGGCTTTATTAAAAACTCCCCACCCTAAATCTTTTGAAATAAACTGCAAAAGAATTGGATTTTTGGTTAATTCATCTATAACATAATTTATAATAAAAACAATTTGATCAGCAAAATCAGCAATGTAGTTTTTTCTAAGAGCTAACAGTGCATCATTAAACAATTTCTTGGATTTTTTCATTATGAGAATGTCTCTTAATTCATACTTATCTTTAAAATATAAGTAAAAAGTTCCTTTAGCAACATTTGCTTTATCAACAATGTCTTGGATAGAAGTATTTTTAATTCCCTTTAAAGTAAAAAGATTAAAACCTTCATTTAGCAATCTCTCTTCTTTATTATTTTTGTTTTCATTTAAATCTTTTGAAATGTATCCTTTCGTATCTTGATTATTTGTCTTTTTATCAGTATTTAAAATTTTTTTATTTATTATTCCCATTTAAAATCATCTCTTTCAATTTATTTTATTACTTTACTATGCGTTTAGCGACTATGCAAAATTCGTATATATTATTGCACAAAAAATAATAAAGGTCAAATATTTTTAAAAATCTATTGACCAACAGTCATAAAAGTAATATAATAAAATATGACCAACAGTCATAAAAATAATAAAGGAGGAGAACATGTTAAAATTTGGACAGTTTATATGTAGATATAAAAAGATAATATTAGCAATAGCCTTAATACTAATTATTCCATCTATAATTGGAATGAAAGCAACTAGAGTAAACTATGATATTTTGGTTTATCTACCAGATAATATAGAAACAATTAAAGGAGAGAACATTTTAAAAGATGATTTCAATATGGGTTCATTTTCAATAATAACACTTTCTAAAATGAAACCTAAAGACATACTAAAATTAGAAGATCAGATAAGAAAAATAGGAAACGTACAAAAAGTTGCAGGAATTTCAGATGTATTAGGTACATCGATACCAACAGAAGCAATTCCAGATGATTTCAAAGATAAAATTTACAAAGACGGAGATACAGCAATTTTAGTAACATTCAAAGATGCAATATCATCGAATGAAACACTAAAAACAATTGAGGATTTAAGAAAAACAACAAACGAACAATGCAAAATAAGTGGAATGTCTGCAACAATATTAGATACAAGGGATTTATCAAATTCAGAGGTTGTAATTTATGTTATTATTGCAGTTGTACTTTGCTTATTAGTATTACAAATATCATTAGATTCATACTTTGCACCAATATTATTACTAGGAAATATAGGAATAGCAGTATTATATAATATGGGAACCAATATAATATTTGGAGAAATATCATATATAACCAAAGCAATAAGCGCGGTACTTCAATTAGGTGTAACAATGGACTTTGCAATATTCTTATATCATAGCTATATGCAAGAAAAAGAACATAGCAAGAATAATGATGAAGCTATGAGCATTGCGATATCAAAAACACTAGTATCAGTTTTAGGAAGTGCAACTACAACAATCGCAGGATTCTTAGCATTATGTAGCATGAATCTAACATTAGGAAAAGATATAGGATTAGTAATGGCAAAAGGAGTTTTATTTGGACTTATATGTGTTGTAACAGTTCTTCCATCATTAATCCTTATATTTGACAAGTTAATTTTAAAAACAAAACATAAAGTCATTCTACCAAAATTTACAAAGGTAAAGAATTTCAACATAAAACATTATAAAGCAATAATCATAGCATTTTTAATAGTTCTACCATTCGCAATATATGGATATTCACATACACAGGTATATTATAACTTAGATAAATCATTACCAAAAACTCTAGCAAGTGTTCAAGCTAACGATGAGTTAAAAGACAAATTTAATATAGTAACAACTGAAGTTTTATTAGTAAACAAAGACATTTCAGATTACAAAGTAAATGAAATGTTAGACAAAATTGAAAAAGTAGACGGTATAGAATGGACAGTAGGTTACTCAAAAATAGTAGGAACAGCTTTACCAACAGAAGCAATTCCAAATGAAATAAAAGAAATATTTGAAAGCAATAATTATCAAATGATACTTATTGATTCAAAATATGAACTTGCAACAGATGAACTAAATAATCAAATAAAAGAAATAAATTCAATTATAAAAGAATATGACCAAAGCGCAATACTAGCTGGAGAAGGTCCACTTATGAATGACTTAGTAGTAATAAGTAATCATGATTTTAATAGTGTAAATTGGTTCTCAATTGGAATCATATTTGTAATTATGATAATAGTATTAAAATCAATAGGCTTGCCAGTTATACTGATGTCAACAATAGAATTTGCAATATTTATAAACATGGGTATACCCGCATTTACAAATGTAGAGCTACCATTTGTAGCATCAATAGTAATTGGTACAATTCAATTAGGAGCTACAATAGACTATGCAATATTGATAACAACAAAGTTTATTGGATTAAGAAAAGAAGGTAAAGATAAAATCTCAGCAATGGATGAAGCACTAGGAACATCAATAAATTCTATAATAGTAAGTGCATTATGTTTCTTTGGAGCAACATTTGGAGTAGGAATATATTCAAAAATAGAAATGATAAGTTCATTATGTACTTTAATGTCAAGAGGAGCAATAATAAGTATGGGTGTAGTAATCACTGTTCTTCCGGCATTGCTAATTGCATTTGATAAAATTATTTGCAAAACAACATCAGGAATGAGACAAAAAAATAAATAAATACATAGTACTTTTTAAGAATATTAAATTTAAAAGAATAAAAAGGAGAAAGAAAAATGAATAATAAAGTTGGAATTAAGATTATATCTTCGCTACTACTTGGAACCATGTGTGTATACACAATGCCAGTATTAGCAAATACGAAAGATGAAACCGTATATTCAAAAATAAATAATAGCGGTGAAAATTATAGTACAATAGTAAGCACAAAATTATCAAATGATAATAAAGATTCACTAATTCAAGACTTATCAGACCTATTAAATATTGAAAACACAAATGGAGATGAAACTTATACACAAGACGGAAATAAAGTTGTATGGAATGCTAACGGAAATAACATTCAATATCAAGGAAATACTACTAAAAGTCTTCCTATTTCATGCTCAATAAAATATGAGTTAGATGAAAAGGAAATTAATCCAGAGGACATTGTTGGAAAAGACGGAAAAGTAAAAGTAACATTACGATATACAAATAATGAAGCTCATACAGTAAAAGTTAATGGAAAATATGTTAAGATGTATACACCATTTGTTGTAGTAGCAGGTACTATAATAGACAATAGTAAAAACACAAACATACAAATATCAAATGGCAAGAAAATTGATAATGGATCTAAAACAACTCTTATAGGAATGGCAATGCCAGGATTACAAGAAAGTTTAAATATTTCAGAAGGTAAATTAAACATTCCTAGTACAATAGAAATAACAATGGATGCTAAAGAATTTGAAATGAATAATATCATTTCATACGCTACACCGAAAGTAATTGAGGAAGCTGATATAAAAGTATTTAATGATTTAGATGAAATATATAGTAAAGTTAATGAATTACAATCTTCAAGTAAACAATTAGTAGATGGAACTTTACAAATTAAAGACGGAGCTAACAAATTAAACACTGGAGCAAATTCATTAAGAAGCGGAATAAACACAGCGTATGTTGGAGCAAGTACAATAAAAACTCAAGTCGCAAAATCAACAAATTCACTATTAAACGATAAATCAAGTGCACTAGACAAAAATACATTATCATCAATTGGTGAGAGTGCATCAAAAACAGCAACGGCAACTCTAAATCAAATAGGTGAGCACGGAAAAACTGAGTTGGAACTAATAGGATTACAGGCAAGTAATGGTGCTAATACAACAATTAGTAGCAAACTAGAAGACATTGGAAAAGAAGCATCTTATCAAACAAATAATGAATTAAATACCATAAATCCAAGCACAGGAGTAAGCCAACTAAATGCAATAAAATCATCAGCACAAACAGCACAAACATCACAGTTACAACAAAATGGATTAGGAACAGCAACTTATAATAGTGAAAAAGGAAAATATGAAGTAACATTAAGTTCAACCACTAAAGACAAGATCAAACAAACAGTTAACCAAAGCGTAGAGCAAATGACTGATGAGGAATTTGCAAAAGCAGTAAGTGCATATTCAGAATTAAGTAAAGTATTTACAAATCTAGTAATAGCAGATAAAAATGAAGGAACACATAGTGCAGAAGCACTAAAAACAGATCTTAAAGAATTATTAAAAGTAGAAATGACTAATAGTGCAACTTCTTCAGCAACTTTAATTGCAGAAAATATAGAAAATATAGCAATTGGAACAGTATCAAAAACAATAGAAAAGGTTGTAACAGATACCGCATCACAAGTAGCAAGTAAAACAGCACAATCTACAGCAACTAAAGTAGCAGGAGAAATAGCAAATCAAACAGCAAAAACTATTGCCATCGAAGTTACTAAAAATGTAGCAAACCAAACAGCAGTAAGTGTAGCTGAAAAAGTAGGTAACATGGTAAAAGGAGAAGCACTAAAACAAGTAGCTTCACAAATGAAAAATTTAAGTGATGGTTTAGATGAACTAACAGGTGGATTATCTAAAATAAATAATGGAACAAATGAATTAACATCAGGAACTGAATCTTTGTCAGAAGGTGCAAATGCGTTAAATGAAGGAATGACAACATTTGATAATGAAGGAATTGAAAAAATCTGTAATTATATAAATGGAGACTTAAAAGACTTAACATCAAGAGTAGAGGCATTAAAAGATTTAGCAGATGAATACAACATATTTACTAAATTAAATGATGGAGACAAAGGAGTTGTAAAATTCATAACTGTAATAGATAGCCTAAAAAAAGAAAACTTTACAAACGAGATAAATTCTACATCTAATAAAAATTCTAGTATTTCAAATAATGAAATATCAAGTGCAGAAATGAATCAAGTAGAAACTTCAGGAAATAAATAAGTAGAAATTCTGTAATAAACAAAAAAATAACGCAATTGTATTTAAAGTATATAATTAAGCTACTAATAATTAAATAAATATTTCTGAAATGCTAAAAACCATAATATGGTAATTGACTTTAGCAAAATAATTTGATATAATTGGATATCTAGAGGGAAAAACAATTTAAACAAAATCCAAAAACGTAGATTTATTTAAAAAAATGAAATCACTCTTTTTATAATAAAAAATTATATAATATTTAGTATAAACTATGAATATAATATTAGAAAACATGAAAGGGCAATATATAGATATTATGGAAAGTGAAAAATTGAAAGTCCATACAATAGAAGACTTAAAAAAATTACCAATAGAAGAAAGAAACAGAATAATTAACTTAATGTCAATAATTCATGTAGATTATATAAGAAGAAAAAATCAACAAAACAAAGATGAAAAAGTAGAAGAAAAGAATTCAACATTAAAATTTAAAAACAAATTGAAGGAAATATTAGAAGAAAAAGATGGAAAACATTATTTTAATTATATAATGGTGGGAAATACTCCAGTAGGTTATGGAATAGCTGAGGTCAAAGGAAAATACGGAATAATTTCAGAAACACATAGTGCAAGAGCTGAAATGTACGAAAGAATTCCAAACAGTGAATTAATCTTTGGACCAGAATTAACAAAAAGAGGAGCAAGAAGAGAATCATTACTAATGGACGCTGAGAAATGGCTAAATAGCAAAGGAGCAACAGTTTATATTGCCAATATAACTGGAGGACCAAGAGACATAAGATTTTATGAAAGAAAGGGAGGATACTGCATAACTACTACTACTATAGGAGTACCTGTAGAAGGAACAAAAGAAAATAGTTCAAGGGTTGAATATGTAAACGCAGTAAAAGGACCAATTAAAATAGAAGAAGTACTTTTTCCAGGAGAAGAAGAAACAGATCAAATGAAAAATGAAAGAACAGATAAAACTGCAAAAGAGAAGAATAATGATGATAGAGAATTTTAGAAAAAGAGATAAATAAAAGAAAATTGATGGATGATAGAAAAACAAACTGGAGGAAGATCATAAATACAAATAGACAAAGGTAACATAATACTAATTTGACATATAATATAAAAGATGGTATAATTAGCATTGTTACTTAAAGGAGGTTTTATGAGAAAACGAGTAAGTAAACAAAACAAGCCAGAAAAGTCAATATTGTCATTAAAAAGAATATTGGTAATTTCAGTAATATTTTTCATTCTCACAGGAATGATGGGTGTTATGGCAACTAACGAAAAAGTAAAAACTGTTAAAGTTATACTTTCTAGTGGATATGAAATGAATATCATGACAACTTCTAAAAAAGTTGAAGAAATATTAAAAGAAAATCATATAGTTGTTTTAGATGGAGAAACAGTTTCGCCAGAAATAACAGCAGAATTATCAGATAATAAAACCATTACAATAACAAAAGGGTCACAAGAAAAAGAGGCTGAAGCATCGTATTTTTCAGCAGACGAGATTTTACAAAGCTATACATCAATAGTTGAAAAGATTGTTACAGTTCAAGAAGAAATTCCATTTGAAACAATAACAAAAGACGTCTCAAATGGAGATAGCTCTGTTCAAAATAGAGTTGTTCAATCAGGATCAAATGGATTAAAAGAAGTTACTTATAGAATAAAGTACCAAAACGGTGACGAAATTGAAAAGACTAAGGTATCAGAAAATATTATACAAGAACCAGTAGATAAAATAGTAGAAGTTAGAACAAAAATAGTTACATCAAGAAGTGGAAGTCGCAGTTCTGGCTCAGAATTAGAAACAATTTGGGCTATTGTACGTCAAGAAGGTGGTTCAAGTTATGAAAGTGCTTTAGCAGTTGCATCATCTGCAGTTAATCGTACTAATAGTAGCAGATGGGCAAGAAATGGATCAAGTATTTATGAACAATTAACAGCAAAAGGACAATACTGCTATTCAATAGACAGTTATTGGGTTAAATATTTAGGAGGTAATGTTCCTGAATATGTTAAGCAAGCTGTTTCAGATGCTATGGAAGGAAAAACAAATCATCCATACACATCATTTAGATCATATTCAGCATCAACTTCTTCTCAAAGAAATTCTGGTGTTACAATAGGTGGAAACGTATATTTTGGAAACTAATTGAAAAACATAAATAAAAATAGAGCAAAAGCTCTATTTTTATTTATGTTTTAATGAATCTATGATATAATATATTCATAAATAATCAAATAAAATAGATATAATAAAATACAAGAATTATTAAACTAATTATTATAATAATATTAAAAGGGGTATAATATGAAGCTAGTTTCATGGAACGTTAATGGACTAAGGTCTGCAGTAGGAAAAGGATTTTATGACTTTTTCAAAGATATTGATGCCGACATATTTTGCATTCAGGAAACAAAAATGCAACAAGATCAAATTGATAATGATATGAAAAAATTAGGAAACTATCAATACTGGAATAGTGCTGAAAAAAAGGGATACTCTGGAACAGCAATGTTTTGCAAAATAGAACCACAAAAAATCACATTTAATACAAATGATGAAATAATCAAAAATAATGCACAGCTAAAGATATTAGGCGAAAATAAAGAAGGAAGAATAATTACAGGCGAATATAAAAATTTTTATATGGTAAACTGCTATACACCTAATTCAAAAAGAGAGCTGGAAAGATTAGAGTATAGAATGAAATGGGAGGATGCACTAAAAGAATATTTATATGAACTTGATAAAATAAAACCAGTTATCTATTGTGGAGACTTAAATGTTGCACACAAAGAAATTGATTTAAAGAACCCATCAAGCAATCATCATAATGCAGGTTTTACAGATGAAGAAAGAAATAAAATGACAAACCTACTTAGCTTAGGATTTATAGATACATTTAGATATATGTATCCAGAAAAAAGAGATGAATACTCATGGTGGTCTTATATGTTTCATGCCAGAGAAAAAAATGCAGGTTGGAGAATAGACTATTTCATAATATCTGACAGAATAAAAGACAAAATTAAATGTGCAAAAATCCATCAAGAAATATTGGGAAGTGACCATTGCCCTATAGAGCTAGAAATAGAAATTTAAAAATATGGTATTATTCATAATTACTAAGAAGGGAAAATTAAAAATGAAAAAAGAGAAAATAATGGGAACAAAAAAATGGATATTTTGGGTATCAATAGGAACAATTTTAATTATTGTATATAAGTTTTTTGACAACTTTACAGGAATAGGGAACTGGATATCTCAATTATTAACTGTGCTAGCTCCATTTATTGAAGCAATAATAATTGCCTATATTTTATACTTACCCTGCAAGAAAATTGAAAAACTAATCTTAAAAAACAAAAAAGCTAAACATGCTAGGTTTTGGAGTGTTGCAATAGTTTATGCAATATTTGGAATTTTAATATTCTTTATACTTAAATTTATAATTCCTGCTATCATTAGTAGTATTGTCGATTTAGTAAATAATGTTCAAAATTATTATAATGCAATTACAACTAACGAAATAGAAGCAAACTGGGCACCATTTATAAAAGACAATATATTAAAACCATTAGTTGATTATATACAAAAGATAGACTTCCAAAGCATGTTTACTCCAGACAAGATAAAGAACTATATTACGTCAGCAATGGGAGCTGTAAAGGGAGTTCTTAATATATTTATTGCACTTATATGTTCAATTTATATTCTATCAGAAAGAGAAGGAATATTAAACTTTATAAATAAAGTAGCAAAAGCACTAATGTCAGATAAAGGATATGAAAAATTTACTAAATATTTTTCAAACGGAAATGGAATATTCTTTAGATTTATATCAAGCCAGGTTATTGATGCAATAGTAGTCGCAATAATGATGAGCATTGCAATGTCTATCATGAAAGTAAAATACTCAGTTTTACTAGGTGTAATGATAGGAATATTTAATTTAATTCCATACTTTGGAGCTATTGTAGGAGTTGTAATAGCAACACTAATTACAATATTAACAGGAGGGTGGAAATTAGCACTAATCATGATTATTGTTATTATTATATTACAGCAAATAGATGCTAATATAATAAATCCAAGAATTACAAGCTCGAGACTAGATGTAAGCCCACTTCTAGTTGTATTTTCAGTAACCGTTGGAGGAGCATACTTTGGAGTAATGGGAATGTTTATTGCAGTTCCAATTGCTGTTTTAATAAAAGTAATGATTGAGGATTATATAAATGAAAAGAATCGTATAAAAGAAGAGGAAAATAAGAAGGATCAATTATTAAAATAATCCATTATCCCATTATAAATTCCCCAAGCTAGAAGTTGTTGGTAATCATCGGTTACCAACTTCTTTTCTTCTTCCGCATTAGATAAAAATCCACACTCAACTAAAGCAATAGGGATTTCAACGTGTTTCATAATATAAACATTATCAAGTTTTAAGGGAACGCGGCTATTTTTAGAAGATATATTCTCATTCAAATTGTTTTGAATGCAAGTTGCAAGGCTTTTTGATCTATCATCATTGTTCTTATAAAATGTCTGCCAACCCCAATACTGATTTTGTGGAATCTTATTTAAATGGATAGAAACAAATATATCAGCAGAAGAGGAGTTTCCTATTTTAACTCTATTTTTAATATCCGAAACTTTTTTATCTGAAATTGTTTGTGAGTCTATTTCGTAAATTGCATCATCATCGGAACGCGTTAGCAAAACGGTGGCACCACTATTCTCAATTAGTTTTTGTAGCTTTAATGCAATACTTAAATTTATTTTTGCTTCTGAAACACCATTGCTACTCTCAGCACCTTCATCTGGACTTCCATGACCAGCATCTATTACAATTACTTTATTAGTAACAGGAAGAGTCATTGTTTGTATTATTTGAACATCACTTGGTCTTTGCATAGATGTAAAAAAAATTGCTAAAATAAAACAGAAAAAAATAATAGAAAACCTTTTAATCATAAACATTTGCTCCAATTTCTTAATTTTATATAATAAATATATTTA
The DNA here is from genome assembly GCA_964507565.1 of uncultured Clostridium sp. Taxonomy (GTDB): domain Bacteria; phylum Bacillota; class Clostridia; order TANB77; family CAG-508; genus CAG-793. The sequence goes on along the minus strand of CAZDPV010000005.1, from coordinate 30,424 downwards.
AAATAAAAAAAAATATGATTATATTACAATATAAAATCTTACGGAAACATGAATAACACGTATGAACATAAGGAAAACTAATATAAATATTTAAATTTTGTAACATAAATTTAATATTACGAGATAAAAAACTACTTCCGTAAGCTAAGCAAATAAATACATTTTGTCGATTAGTAATATATATTGTAAATTTTAAAAAAATAATATAATATTTAATCGATAAATATTAACATTAACGAGAAATATAAAAGAAAGGGATTAATCAATTAAATAGATTAACAATTCTATAAGATTGGTTATACGAGAAAAATGAGAAAGGCGAAAATAACTTTAATAGTTTTAATTTTAATATTAGAGTTACAGCTAATAGTTCCAAGACTATTAACTGGTTCATTTGCAAGCAATAATTGGGATATTTCACAAAAACAAGATGGAAGTGTAATGGCAAGTCTTTCTGATGATGGAATATTAACAATAACTGGAACGGGAATGATGAAAGATTGGGCAAGTAATGATGTTTCAGGAGATTGGCATGCAGACGATTTAAGAGATAAAATATATAAAGTTACAATAGGCGAGGGAATAACAAATGTAGGAGATAACGCATTTGAAAATTGTCAACTTCTTAATGAAATGACACTTTCAAGTACAATATCAAAAGTTACAGAAGATTCGTTTAAGAGTATATTATCACTAGAAACAGTATCTGTAAGTTCAAATAATTTATCATTATCATCAGAAAACGGAGTATTATTTAATAAAGATAAGACTAAGCTTATTAAATATCCAGAAGCAAAAAAAGACTTAACATATACTATTCCAGATACAGTAACTTCACTAGAAAACTATTCATTTTTATCCGCAAACCACTTGAACACATTAACACTTTCAAATAATCTTAAGACAATAGGAGATTACACGTTTGATTTTTGCTCAAACATAGCACAAATAAATATTCCAGCAGGAGTTACTACAATAGGAAAAGGTGCATTCTCAAATTGTAGTAAGATAACAAACATTGTATTATCAAATACTGTAACTCAAATTGGAGATAATGCATTTGAATCTTGTTTAAAATTAACAGCAATAGATTTACCAGATAATATAATCAATTTAGGAAATAAAACGTTTAGTGATTGTATAAGTCTTGCAACAATAGACTTTCCAGCAAATTTGCAAACTATAGGAGATTCTGCATTTTATAATTGCAAATCACTAACACAAATAAATATTCCAGGAAATGTATATAGTATAGGACAAAGTGCATTTTGCTATTGCAGTAATATTACAAATATATCTTTGCCAAATGGAATAAAAATATTAAAAGAAAAAACTTTCTATAGTTGTGTTAGTCTATTGGAAATTACACTACCTAGTGAATTAACTACAATAGAAGATGATGTATTTTATAATTGTAATAAGATAACAAGTATTACAATACCAGAAAAGGTATCCGAAATTGGAAAGAATGTACTTAGTCTTTGTAGCAGCTTAAGCCAAATAACAGTAAATACTAATAATCAAAACTTTATGGATATTGATGGTGTATTATATTCAAAAGATAAAAAAAGACTAATTAGATATCCAAGTAGTAAGGCAGGAACAGACTATATAATAACGTATGGAGCAGAAAAAATAGATTCAACATCTTTTCAAGGGAATACGAACTTAAAAAACATTAGAGTACCTAATACATCTCTTACAATAGGAGAACTAGCTTTTAATGGATGCGACAGTCTTGCAAGTATAATTATCCCAAATAATGTAATTGGAATATATAATAATTCATTTGATACACCTAATACTAACTTAGTCATAAAATGTAAAACAGACAGTGTCGCATATAAATACGCTGTAGATAACTCAATAAAATATGAGACAGACGATATTGCTCCAATAATAAATTTTTCTAATACAGGAAATACAACTGTCTCAAAGACAGCTAGTACGGCAGTAAATGTCACGGACTCGAATTTCGGATTAGATGATGAAACTTTAAGATACGAATGGAGTGTATTTGATTCTGATATAGATTCTACTATGATAAATACAAAATTAACTAATGAAGAGACAGTTACGAGTAATGACGACTTAACGGGAACATATTACTTATGGGTTCATGCCGAAGATTTAGTTGGAAATATTATAAATGAACGTACTGATGGTTTTATTTTAGATAATGCTAAGCCAAATTTAAATGTAAACTATAACCATTATTATGCAAAAGTAACTGCAATAATAACAGCAGATGAGCCAGTAAAACCAGTAACCGGATGGACATTGTCAGAAGATAATTTAAAATTAACAAAAGAATATACTAAAAACGCAGAAGAAAATGTTGAAGTTTCTGATTTAGTTGGTAATATAGGGACAATAGTAGTTACAGTAGATCAATTAGAAACAATACCACCTGTTTTAAGTGTAAACTATTCAACAACAAAACCTACAAGTCAAAATGTTACTGCTACAATTACGTCAAACGAGCCAATACAAATTGTAGGAGGATGGACACGTTCTGATGATAAACTAACATTAACAAAAGAATATACAGCAAATATACAAGAAACTGTGACGGTAATGGATTTATGTGATAACTCTACAAACATAAATATTTCAATAAATAATATAGATAAAACTGCACCAACTGTGGAAGTTTATTATTCAGAAATGCAAAAAACCAATAAAGATGTTACAGTTACAATTCAATCAAATAAAGATGTAGAAGCTATTTCAACATGGAATTTAGAAAGTGATGGAAAGACTTTAACCAAAATTTATACAAATAATATTCAAGAAATTGTTAAAGTGCAAGATAAATTAGGAAATGAAAATGATGTAACAATTACAATAGATAATATAGATAAAGTAGCACCAACTGCAATAATAACATACTCAAAAAATGCAGATAATGTATTAGTAGAAATAACGCTGGATGAACCAGTAAATCCAATTCCAGGATGGGATATATCGGAAAATTTAATGAAGATAAGTACCACATATACAGAAAATAAAACTGAAACAGTAAGCATACAAGATTACGCAGGGAATATAACAAATGTGATAGTAAAAGTTACAAGCATTGGACAAGTAGTAGGAGATGTTAATGGAAATGGCGGAATAGATTTAAACGATATTTTAATGCTCTTAAGACATATTGCAGTAACAAATAATGCAGGAATACTAGAAAAACATCCAGCTTGGAAATTAACTGAGATACAAATATCAGCAGGAGATATAAATAAAAATGGTGGAATAGATCTAAATGATGTATTAAAATTACAAAGATATATTGCAGCAACAAATAGTACTGAAATTGCAATAAAATATCCAAGCTGGTTAGAAATATAGATTTATGAATTTATAGGAAGATTCAATATAAAAACCTAAATATTAAATAAGGAAACACATCAAATGAATATAGAAAAAGAATTATTTAAGTTGCAAGATAAAAAATATCAATCTTTTCAAAAAAAGTTATGTCCTGGAAACTCTAATATAATAGGCATTAAAGTACCTATTCTAAGAGAATTTGCAAAAAACAACAAAGACCTTGATTTAAAAAGATTAAATTACAATTATTTTGAAGAAATAATGTTACGAGGAATGATTATAGGAATGCAAAAGGAAATAGACTATAATCAAATAATAGGTTTTCTGCCATATATAGATAATTGGGCAGTTTGTGATACATTTTGTGCAGGACTAAAACAAATAAAAAAGCAAAAAAAAGAATTTATAAAATTTATAGTACCATATCTAAAATCAAAAAAGCAATTTGAGGTAAGGTTCGCTGTAGTAATTTTACTAGATTACTATATATGTGAGGAATATATTGATGAAGTTTTAGTATTATTGAAATCAGTAAAACAGCAAGAATATTATGCAAAAATGGCAGTAGCATGGTGCTATTCTACTTGTTTTATAAAATTTTATGAAAAAACCTTAAAGTTTTTTGAAGAAAATAAACTAGATGAATTTGTCAAAAGCAAATCTATTCAAAAAGCATTAGAATCATTTAGAATAACTGATGAACAAAAAAATGAATTAAAACAAAAAAAGTATTGATAATTTTAAAAAGTTGTGAGAGAATAATAAAAGAATAATAAGCGATATTTTTTAAAAGAACATTCTTGGCATAAAAACTTGTTAAAAACAAATAAGAATATAAAATGGAGGAAATATATGAGAACAAAAATATTAACAGCTGTACTAACAATAATTTTAATAATAGGGTTACTCGGAACAGTTAATGCGGATACCGTTCCATGTACATTAAATTTAGGAGTATCATCTTCACAACTATCAGAAGGGGAAACTCTTACATTAAGGTTATCTACAACAAATATCACAACCCCAGTTGCAGGATTCAATTTCTTATTTACGTATGATTCAAGCATATTTGAGAATCCAACATATACACAAGCAAGTGGATGGGGATCTCCAAGTAATATAGAAAATAATATTACAATATTAACAAGTGACCTCGAGTCAACTTCAACTACTGGAGATGTTTTAACAATTACTTTAAAAGTCAAAACTGGAGTAAGTGGAACAAAAGTCAAAACAACAAATCTAACAATAACAAATGCACAAGCAACAACTGAAACAACAAGTATAAGCTTACCAGATATAATAAAAACAGTTTCAATTAATCCAATAGAAGACAATACAAATACAGTAGATAATACAACTACAAATAACATAAAAAACAACGAAACATCAAATGAAACATCAAATAATATATCAAACGATACAAATAACTTAAAAGTAAATGACTTACCAATAGAAAAAACTAATGACCTAAGTGTTGGAAATGTGTCTGACAAAAATCCAGATACAAAGTTACCACAAACAGGAGACAATTACATTATTACTATCTTAATAGTAGGATTATCAATCTTATCTGCTATTGCGTATATGTTATATAGAAAAAATAGAATATAATTATTAACATAATTATAAATTTAGTATAAATTTTCCACAATCCGGGGAGAATATGTGCAAAACATATTACGGGGAGTGGATTTTTTATGGTTAAAATATTAAAAACAAAAGAATCTGTATTAGACAAAAAGCAATTAGAAGAATATCTAGCAAAACTTGCATCAGACAATAGTATTAAATCAAATTCTGATAAAAGCACATACCCAATTCCAAGAATGAAAGATAACTGCAAGTATATATCTTTGGTATATACTTTATTAAATGAACATATAAAAATTGGAATTCCAATACATCCAGCTGGAGAGTGGATTTTGGATAATTTTTATATAATAGAAAAATCAGCAAAAACAATAGAAAAGGAACTAACAATAAAAAAGTATATAAAACTCCCAGGTTTAGTAGACAATGGGTTCGCAAGAATATATGTACTAGCAAATGAAATAATATCGAATACAGATGGGAAAATAAATTCAGAAGATTTAAAAGAATATCTAAAAGCATATCAAACACAGAAAAATTTACTAATGGAAGAAATCTGGACAATAGGAGAATTTTTACAAATTAGTATAATAGAAAAAGTAAGACACATTTGCGAAAAAATATTTATTTCACAAATGCAAAAATACAAAGTAGACAATATAGTGCAAAGGCTTATAGAAAACAAACCAAGAAAACAAATAAAAATTTCAATAGGTGGAGAATATCCATTTATAGAATATATGTCATACAAATTAAAGCAATATGGGAAAATATCAAATCCATATTTAATAGCATTTGAAGATCAAGTAAGCAAAATGGGAATGACACTTTCAGAAGTAATAAACAGAGAACATTTTGATATTGCTTTAAGGAAACTCTCGATGAAAAATTGCATTACAAGTATTAAAAACATACCAAGAATAGATATAGTAGAAATGTTTCAGGAGATAAACATCGTAGAAAAAATATTAGCAAAAGATCCATGCAATGTATATGAGAAAATGGATTATGAAACAAAAGCATTTTATAGAGCACAAATATTAGAAATATCTAAAAAAACTAAAACATCAGAAATTTTTGTGGCAGAAGAAGCACTAAAACTAAGTCAAAGGGAAGAATGTACATTTAAAAAATCCCATATAGGATATTATTTAATTGATAAAGGAAAAGAAGAACTTTTAGGTAGACTACTAAATAAAAAAGTTCACCTAATGAAAAAAGACACAAAAGCTAAGATATATGTGCTAAGTATATACTTATTATCAATAATAATAACAGGACTCTTATTTATTCTAATTAAATTTCTAGCAATAATATTATTTATTCCAATACAAAATGCTATAACTAAAATAATTCAATATATTTTAAGTAAATTTAAAAAAGCCCAAATAATTCCAAAGATTAATTATCAAGAAGGAATTCCAAAAGAAGACACAACAATGTGTGTCATTCCGGTTATTTTAAAATCAGCCGAAGATGTCAAAGAAATGATGAATAAGATGGAGGTATATTATTTAGCAAACAAATCTGAAAATCTATTTTTTACCCTATTAGGAGATTGTACAAGTGGAAAGCATGAGATAGAAAAGCAAGACAAAGAAATAATAGAAACAGGTATAAAGTATTCAGAATTACTAAATCAAAAATATGGAGAAAAATTCTTTTTTGTATATAGAAAAAGAGAATGGTCAAACTGTGAAACATGCTTTATGGGATGGGAAAGAAAAAGAGGAATTCTTAATCAATTTAATGAATATCTAAAAACAGGATACTCTAAATTTCAAATAAATACATGCAAAAATATTCCAATGGTTAAATATATCATAACGTTAGATTCAGACACTAATCTAGTGCTAGATTCAGCCTTTGAGCTAGTTGGAGCCATGAGCCATATACTAAATAAACCAGAAATAGACAAAATAAAAAATATCGTACTTGGAGGACACGCATTAGTTCAGCCTAGAATAGGAATAGATATATTGTCAGGAAGAAAAACAGTATTTAGTAGACTATTTGCAGGAAATGGAGGTACGGATTTATATACAAATGCAATCTCAGATGTATACCAAGATAATTTTGATGAAGGAATATACACAGGAAAAGGAATTTATGATTTAGACGTTTTTTACACAGTACTAAAAGATTCAATTCCAGAAGACACAGTACTAAGTCATGATTTAATAGAAGGAAGCTATTTAAGATGTGCTTTAGCAAGTGATATTATTTTAATAGATGGGTATCCATCAAACTATAATGCTTACAAAATCAGAAAACATAGATGGATTCGCGGAGACGTACAAATTATTCCTTGGATAAAAAGTGACTTAAACTTTCTTTCAAAATATAAAATTATAGATAATATGGCAAGAAATTTAAACAATATATGTATTTTACTTGCACTTATCATTTCAATGAGTATAAAAAACAACTTATTAAGAAATGTTTTAATACCAATAATTATTTTTTCAGTCCCAACTTTAATAAAACTATATGACAATGTAATGAACAAGAAAAAAGGAACATTCAAACATAGATTATTTGTAGCTAATTTTTCTAAATGGACACATGCAATATATACATTTTTAATAGAACTCACAATAATACCAGATATGGCATTTTTAGAATTAAATGCTATTACAAAAGCAATATATAGAATGAAAATTTCTCATAAAAACTTATTAGAGTGGACAACAGCAGATGAAGCAGAAAGACAAAGCTCAAACAACTTTTTAAAATATATAAAAACAATGTTTTTAGAAATAATTACAGGAATAATATTTGTGATGTATCCACTTGGAATTTTATGGATAGCTTCACCTATAATAATGTGGGCACTAAGTCAAAATGACGAAGAAAGAAGTAAAATCAGCAAAAAAGACAAACAATATTTATTAGAAATTTCAAAAGAAACATGGCAATATTTTAAAGACAATACGATAAACAGTTTACCGGTAGATAACTATCAAGAAAGCAGAAAAAATAAAATGGCTAAAAGAACATCACCAACAAACATTGGACTTTCTTTATTGTCTATTATTGCAAGTTATGATTTAAAATTTGAAAATATAAACACAACACTTACATTATTAAATAATTCAATAGATACAATAGAAAAATTAGAAAAATGGAATGGACATTTATATAATTGGTACGACCTAGAAACATTAAAACCAATAAGACCTTATGATATTTCATCTGTAGACAGTGGAAACTTGGTAGGATATTTATATACCACAAAACAATTTCTTGAAGAGATAAAAAATAATAGCAAAAAAACTGAAGAAATAAATAACATAAAAACAATGATTTTAAAAATTGATAAAATAATAAACGACACAGACTTTAGTAAACTATATAATTTCGAAAGTGGATTATTCTCAATTGGATTTAACAGTGAAGAAAATAAGTTATACGATTCATACTATGACTTGTTAGCATCTGAAGCAAGGCAAACAAGCTTAATAGCAATATCAAAAAAAGATGTACCAACAAAACATTGGAAAAATCTTGGAAGAACATTAACAAGACTTAGAGAACATAAAGGACTTGTATCATGGGGAGGAACAGCATTTGAATATTTAATGCCAAATATAAATATCCCAACATATCCATCAACATTATTAGATGAATCTTGTAAACTTCTAATAATGAGTGAAAAAGAGTATGCAAAAAAATTAGGTATACCTTGGGGAATGTCTGAATCAGCATATAGCAGAAAAGATTTCTTTGGGAACTATCAATACAAAACATTCGGAATACCATGGCTTGGATTAAAAAGAGGATTAGCGGATGAAGTAGTAGCAAGTCCTTATGCAACTATAATGGCACTACCAATAGACAACAAAGACGTTATTTCAAATATGTATGACATGGAAAAAGAAGGACTAACGGGGAGATATGGCTTTTTCGATTCCATAGATTATAAACCCAAAAAAGAAGTGGTAAAAACATACATGGCACATCATCAAGGAATGATTTTATGTTCAATAGACAATGCCTTAAATAATAATATATTTCAAAAGAGGTTTATGGAAAATCCGGAAATGAAGGGAATAAAAATATTACTTGAAGAAAATATGCCAGAAGATGTAATCATAACAAAAGAAAAAAAGGACAAAGTTGAAAAGATTAAATACAACGGATATGAAGAATATCCACCAAGAACAAATGGAATAAATCTTATTTCTACAAATGAACTAAGCACAGTCGTAACAGAAAACGGAGATGGATATACAAAATTAGGTGATATTATTTTAAATAATGGTGTAAATATTTATATAAAAGATATAAACTCAAATAAAACATGGGACTCGATTGAAACAAAACATACAAATGAATTCACACCATATTCAAGCAAATTAAAACTAGAAAATGGTTCAATGAAAGTTACGATAAATACTACGATAGCACCAGACTGCCAAGTAGAAATAAGAAAAATAAGCATAAAAAATAAGGGACTGCAAGATTTAAACTTAGAAGTAACATCATATTGTGAACCTCGTCTATCAACAAAAGAACAATATGAGGCGCATCCAACATTCGACAAAATGTTTTTAAGATATAAATATGAAGATAACAAAATAATATTAAGTAGAAAAGCAAAATCAGAAAATGAAAAAAATATTTATGTAGCAACAACATTATTTGCAAATAATAAAAAAATGGAATTTGAAATAAATAAAGAGAATTTTTTATTTAGAGGAAATACACAAACACCTGATGCAGTGGAAAAATCATTAACATTATCTAATAAAATAGGAATAGCACTTAACCCAATTGTCGCAATGAGACAAATAGTAAATATCAAACCAAATGAAAAACAGGAAATATATTTAATTACATCAAGTAGCGTAGATGAAAGTCAGACAACTAATAACTTAGAAGAATATATGAACAATGAAAATTTATCAAGAGTATTTGAATTATCAAAGGCACAAACAGAAGCGGAAATCAGATATATGGAAATAAAGGAAAAAAACATATCATTATATCAAAACATGTTAAAATATCTTATTTACCCTAATAGATATTTCATAAATAGAGAAGAAAATCAATTAAACACACAAATAGATTTATCAGATCAAAATCTTTGGAAATATGGAATATCAGGCGCATACCCAATAATTACAGTAAAAATAAGAGAAGAAAACGATTACTACGTGGCAAGAGAAGTATTTAAGGCATATGAATACTTTAAAAGCAAAAATATAAAAATAGAGCTAGTTATACTAACAAATGTAGATATATTAGATAATATTTCAGATGATAAAATGTCAAAATTTTTAAATCAAAGAGAAGGAATATTTGTTTTAAAAAATATTAAAAGAGATGATAAAAGAATAATGGAAATGCGTTCAAATTTAATAATAGATGCACATGATGGTTCATTGGAAATACAAATGAAAGAATTAGAAAATAAAATGAAATTAACGAGAAAAGAAAATCCAAAAGGAATAGATAGAAATATCGAGTTCGTAAATGAAAAGGAAAGTGAAAAACAAAATACTAATATAAATATTGACTTCAAAAACGGATTTGGACAATTTAATCAGGATAAAACTGAATACTGGATAAAAGAAAATAAAGCAAACAGAATTCCTTTAGCATGGTCAAATATAATGACAAACCAAAAATTTGGAACAGTTGTAACAGATGCACTAGGAGGATACACTTGGTATATAAATAGCAAAACTAATAGAGTAACGAAATTTTCAAATGATGCATATATGGATAAATCGTCGGAAAATTTTTATTTGCAAGATATAACTAACATAGAGGGTAGTAAAGAATCTTTAACGTGGTCCCTTGATGTAAATAATATGCCAGATTGCAATGATTATTATATATGTTACGGATTTGGATATTCAAAGTATGTACACGAATCAAAAAATATTATGCAAACATTAACAGTATTTGTACCAAAAGAAGATACTGCAAAAGTAAATATAATCAATTTAAAAAATAATAATCCATTTAGGAAAAAAATAAAAATAAATTATGACATTCAGTTTCAAATGGGAGAAAAAGAAGATAGATATATACAAGAAAATTATAGAGAAAATCTAAATATGTTTTTAGTAAAAAATAATAAAAATCCATGGTATTATACGTATATAATATCAGATGAAAAAATGGACAAAAACAAAGCAATAGAGGTGGAACTTAATGCATTCGAAGAGAAAAACATAGTAATAATATTAGGCTGTGAACAAAATGAAATGGATTGCATAGATATAGGTTCTAAATATACGAGTAACTATGAAAATAAATTATTAGAAACACAAAAATATTGGAAAGACCAAGTAGAAAAAATAACCGCACATACCCCAATGGAGTCATTTGACATTTTACAAAATGGATGGCTAGTATATCAAACATTAACGTCAAGATTATTAGGAAAAACAGGATTTTATCAATCAAGTGGAGGCATCGGATTTAGAGACCAACTTCAAGACGCAATGGGAATGAAATATATAGATACTAACATTTTAAAAGAACAAATATTACTTCATTCAAAGCATCAATTTACTGACGGAGATGTAGAACATTGGTGGCATGAAGATAGCAAACTAGGGGTTAGAACAAGGTATTCAGATGACTTATTGTGGCTTCCTTATGCTGTAATTGAATATGTTGAATTTACAGGAGACTATTCAATACTAAATGAAAATACAAAATATATTAAGTCAGAAGAATTAAAAGAAGATGAAACTGATAGAGTGAGAAATTATTATGAATCAGAGCAATCTGGAAGTATTTTTGAACATTGTTTTAAGGCTATAAAACGTTCGATGAAATTTGGAACACATGGATTACCTCTTATTGGATGTGGCGATTGGAATGATGGAATGAATAAGATAGGAAACAAAGGAGAAGGAGAAAGTGTATGGCTTGGATTTTTCTTATATGATATTTTAAATAGATTTATTGATTTAATAAAATACGAAGAAAATTTTATGAAGGTTACGGGAATAAGCAAAGAAATATCAATAGGATTAAACGGCAATGACGAAGAAAAAAAGTGGGAAGCGGAAAATATTCAAGATATAAACTTTATAGACTATGAAAAAGAAGCAGAAAACTTTTTGAAAACTGCGAATAATATAAAAAGAGCATTAAATACTCAAGGATGGGATGGAAGATGGTATAAAAGAGCTTTTAAAGATAATGGAGACGAAGCAGGAAGCATAAATTGCATGGAATGTAAGATAGATAGCATTGCTCAAAGTTGGGCTGTAATATCTAACGCAGGAGATAATGACAAAAAGTATATTTCAATGGAAAGCTTGCATAACTATTTAGTAGACGAAAAAGCACATTTAGTAAAGCTTCTAACTCCTGCTCTTGAAAAAGAAAACTTGGGATATATTTCTGCATATAGCAAGGGAATGAGAGAAAACGGAGGACAATATACACATGCAGCTATTTGGGCTAGTATCGCAAGTGCCATACTAAACCAAAATGAAAGAGCAATGCTAATATATAAAGAAATTAACCCAATAGAGCATGCTAAAACAAAAGAAGATATTCTAAAATATAAGGTTGAACCGTATGTGGTAGAAGCCGACATTTATTCAGAAGATGAATTAGCAGGAAGAGGCGGTTGGACATGGTACACAGGTTCAAGTGCATGGATGTATGAACTTCAAGTTAAATATATTTTGGGAATAAAAATTAAAAAAGCAGTAATGTCAATAAAGCCTTGTGTTCCAGAAGATTGGAAGAAATTCAATGCTAAATTCAAATGGAAAAATGCTATTTATAACATTAAATATACTAAAATAGCTAAAAATGAAAAAAACTGTATAGAAGATAAAATAATATTGAGATTAAATGGAAAAGAAACAAGTCAAATAGAATTAAAAGATAATGGCTACTTTGAAGTTGAAGTAGAATTCTAAAACAAAAATCATTTGCAATCAAAAAATGCAAATGATTTTTGCGTATAATATATTGCAACTTTACATACAAATTACATTTATTTTACAATTTATCTTGATAAAAGTCCAAGCTTATGATATAAATATAATAGAATTCTTGTAACAGAAAGGAATATTAAAATTATGGAAGAAAATCAAGTACATACAAATTACCAAGAGGATAAAAAGCTGATTCTAGCAGTAGATGATGAAACTTCAATAATTGACTTATTGAAGTTTAATATTGAAAAAGAAGGATACAGTTTTATTTCTGCAACTGATGGGGAAGAAGGATTTGATAAGGTATTAGAATATAGACCAGACCTAATTTTATTAGACGTAATGTTACCAAAGGCAGATGGACTTACCGTATGCAGAAAAATTAGACAACAAGAAATAGATATTCCAATAATAATGCTCTCGGCAAGAAGCGAAGAAATCGACAAGATTTTAGGGCTAGAAATAGGAGCAGACGATTATATGACAAAACCATTTAGCGTTAGAGAGTTACTAGCTAGAATAAAGGCAAATTTAAGAAAAAACGAAACAGATATACTAAAACCATACAAAAAGGGAACAAAAGTAACAATAGGATGTTTGTCATTAGATTATGATAAATTTGAAGTTACTGTTAGAGGTCAAAGCATTGATGATTTAACAAGAAGAGAATTTGAAGTTCTAAAATATTTGACAATGAAACCTGGACAAATAGTTTCAAGAGAATCACTTCTTGAAAAAGTATGGGGTTATGAATACTATGGAGACATAAGAACTGTTGATGTTACAGTAAGAAGAATAAGAGAAAAAATAGAAAAAAATGCTGCAAATCCTAAAATACTAATTACAAAAAGAGGGGTTGGATACTACATATCAAATAAATAAATGAGATATTCGAAAGGAAAAGTTAGTAGTAATGAAAAATTATCAGTATAAATTGATACTTTGTTTTTACATAGTTAGTTCTTTGATTATAATAGCAATGGGAAGCATTTTCTCATTCATTACAACTAATAATACGGAAGTAATAGTAATTACGGCAATCTCAGAAACAGCAATAACTATAATGTGCTTAATCATGGCATTATATATAGATAAAAAAATATTAAAACCAATGGCTAGAATGCTCAAAAGTGCGAACTATAATGATGAAATAGAATATTTAGAACCGGACGAAGAAAATTTTGAAGATATAATAAGAAAATTACGTGAACAACTAAAAGAAGCAGGAGAAAAGCAAAGACAGACAGATACAATATTAAGACACATGACAGATGGAATTATCTCATTTGATATGGAAGGAAATGTTATGTATATTAACCCCGCTGCAAAATACTTTCTAGAACTTAAAGATACTGACGACACATTTTCAAAAATATTTTATAAATATAATGATATAAATATGGAAAAAATAATTTACTTGGAGAATTGGACTTCCTCAGAAAGAAAAATAGAAAACAACCAAGGATCAATGAACTTGTTTTTTGTACCATTTAAAGACGAAATAAATAGACCAACAGGAGTAATGGTAGTAATACAAGACATCACAGAACATGTTAAACTAGACAATATAAGAAAAGAATTTGTAGCAGATGTATCACATGAACTAAAAACACCGCTTACATCAATAAAGGGATTTTCAGAAACATTGCTTGAGGGTGATTGCGACAAAGAAAACGAACAACATTTTCTTGAAATTATAAATGACAATGCAAATAGAATGGAAAAACTTGTTCAAGATTTATTAGTACTTTCAAAGTATGATAGTAAGAAGAATGTACCAAGAACAACAGATTTTGATTTAGGAGAATTATCTAAAAAATGTTCTGAAAAATTTGAAATCGAGGTAAAAAAGAAAAAACAGGAAATGCAATGTTTTGTTACTGCAGATGTTCCACCAGTTCATGCAGATAAAGATGGAATAGAAAGAGTAATAATAAATATAATAAGTAATAGTGTAAAATATACTCTGGATGGCGGAAAAATAGATATTTATGTTGGATTTGTGCATAATGATGCTTATGTAAAAATAAAAGATACAGGAATAGGAATTCCAAAAGAAGACTTAGACAAGATATTTGAAAGATTTTACAGGGTTGATAAAGCAAGGTCAAGACAACTAGGCGGAACAGGACTAGGACTTTCAATAGCAAAAGAAATAATGGAGCAAAATGGAGGTAGCATAAATATTAAAAGTCAAGTTGGAAAAGGTACGGAAGTAGTGCTACGTATCCCAGTAAAGAAATAATAAACGTGAATAAGTAAAAGATAGATACTTACAACAATCTTAGCACTTGGCGAAAGGAAGTTTAAAATGAACGACAAAATAAAAGACATATTAGAATGGATTTATTGCATAATTATTGCGGTTGTAATAGCAATTTTAATTAAATACTTTATCGGAACGCCAACTGTAGTTAAACAAGTTTCAATGAAGCCAACATTACTACAAAATGATAGACTAATATTAAATAGGTGGGTAAGAACAACAAAAAAGATGCCTAGTAGAGGAGATATAATAACATTTGAAGCACCATCAACTTTATCATATCAAGAAGGCAAAGCTGATATGAACAATCCAATAGCTAAATATGAAAATGAACCAACAAACTGGTGGAGCAAATTTGTATATAATGTATTAGAAATAGGAAAAACAAGTTATATTAAAAGGGTAATTGCACTTCCGGGAGAACATGTAGAAATTAAAGATAATAAGGTTTATATAAATGGAAGTATACTAGAAGAAAGTTATTTGGCATCAACAGTAAAAACAGAATCATCAGGAGTATTCAAGGATTTTATAGTACCGGAAAACTGCGTTTTTGCAATGGGTGATAATAGACCGGAGTCAATGGATTGTAGATCATTTGGATGTATACCACTTGAAAAAATAGAAAGCAAGGTTGTATTAAGGTTTTGGCCTTTTAATAAATTTGGAAATGTGAAATAACGAGTAAAAGTATAAAATAAATGCTTTATTAGGAGGAAAACTTGTTTGACAATATAATAGGCAATGATAAAATAAAAGAATACTTAGAAACAGCTATATCTACAGGAGAAATATCCCATAGCTATATGTTTGTTGGAATTTCTGGAATAGGCAAAAGTTTATTTGCTAGAGAATTTGCAAAAAAGATAATTTGTACAGATGAAGCTTCATTAGTAAAATTTGATGCAAACTCAAATCCTGACTATGTAGAAATTGAGCCAGAAGGGAAGACTATAAAAATTGAGCAAATAAGAAATATTCAAACTAAAATTGCAGAAAAGCCAATAGTATCTCAAAAAAAAGTGTATGTAATAAATGATGCTGATTCAATGTCAGAAGAAGCCCAAAATTGTTTGTTAAAAACATTAGAAGAACCGCCAGAATATGCAATAATAATATTAGTAGCATCAAATGAAAGTAATCTTTTAGCAACAATAAAATCAAGATGTGTTATAGTAAATTTCACTAGATTAACAAATGAACAATTAAAAAAATACCTAAAAGATGTTCCAAATGATATTTTGAGCCTTTTGGGAGGAAGCTTAGAAAGAGTAAATAAAATAGAACAAATAAAACAAGAATTTGAAGAGTTAGAGATAATTGTAGAGTCTCTTAAAAATAAACCTCTTACACAAACTCTAAATAGTGCTGATATTTTATATACAAAAAAAGAAGATATTATGGAGCTATTAAATTATCTTAATATCATATTCTTTAATCAAAGGATAATAGAACCAATAGAAACAATAGAAAAAGTTAAAAAGAAGATTATAGCAAATAATAATTATGAAATGTGTATAGATTATTTACTAATGCACATTTGGGAGGAAATAAATGAAAAAAGTTATAGGCGTTAGATTTAGAAAACCAGGAAAGATATATTTTTTTGATCCTGGATATTTAGATATTAGAAATGGAGACTTTGTAATTGTAGAAACATCAATGGGACAAGAACTAGGCACAGTAGTAATAAAATCTAGAATAATAGATGAAACAAAGTTAAAAGAACCAATGAAAAAAGTAAAAAAAATAGCATCAATACCAGATCAAAAGCATCAAGAGGATAATATAAAAGAAGAAAAAAAGGCATATGATATATGCAAAACAAAAATAAAAGAACATAATTTAGATATGAATTTAGTTGAAGCTAGATATCTATTTGATAATTCAAAACTAATATTTTATTTTACATCAGAAGGAAGAGTTGACTTTAGAGAATTAGTAAAAGATCTAGCGAGTGTGTTTAGAACAAGAATAGAATTAAGGCAAATAAGCACAAGAGACCAAGTTAAAAGACTTGGGGGAAATGGAGTTTGCGGAAGGGAACTATGTTGTTGTTCATTTCTTAATAATTTTGATTCTGTTTCAATTAAAATGGCAAAAGAACAAAACTTGTCATTAAACGCTGCAAAAATTACAGGAAATTGTGGAAGGCTAATGTGTTGTTTAAAATATGAACAAAATGTTTATGAAGACAAAATGAAAACACTTCCACATGTTGGAGCAATCGTAAAGTCAGCAGATGGAGAAGGAACAGTGGAATCAGTTGAGGTTCTTAGAGAAATGGTTAGTGTTAAATTAAAAGACGAAGATGGAAATAATTATTACAAGAAATATAATGTAAAAGATCTAAAAATAATAAAAGATGAAAAGCATGAAGAGAATAATTCAGACACTGAAGATATAAAAGAACTCGAAAAAATAGAAGAATTAGATAAAAAAGATAAAAATAATTCTAATGACGACGAAGTCTAAACAATAAATATAAAAATTTAGAAAATATGAAAGGTGGTGAAAAAATGGCATATAAAATTACAGATAAATGTGTAGAATGTGGAGCATGTGCAGCATCTTGCCCTGTTGGATGTATCTCTCAAGGTGATGGAAAATATGTAATAGACAAAACACAATGTATCGAATGTGGAACATGTGCAAGTGTTTGCCCAGTAGGCGCACCGGAAATTGAAGAATAAGGAGGTAACAAAATGGCAAAATATAGATGTACAATATGTGGATACATTTATGATGATGAAAAAGAATCAGTAAAATTTGAGAATCTACCAGATACATGGACATGTCCTTTACGTGGGGTTCCTAAATCAATGTTTGAAAAAATAGAAGGGGATAAATAAAGCAATATCCCAGAAAAAAACTAATATTGCATACACCTCTCCATCTGTAATAATTGTAATTGGTGACAAATATAGATTGTGCATCACCTGAAAATACCAATTATGATTTCTTATTAGGCGAAGGTACTGGAGCTAGTATGATATTAGGAAATACTAGATAAGTAATGTAAGCAGCGTTAAGAACTGCTTACATTATTTTAACTGGTAATGAACTTCTAGCAGACAAGATAAGGCTTATAGAAGTACGATGAATGAAGAATGTCAAAGAAGCACATAAATTATTATGGTAAATTAGAAAATAGTTCCTAATACTAAAATTCCTAAATTCTTATCATATATTGAATTAAACTGTGATATAGGAAGAGGACTCTCTCCCAAACCACATTCAATTGTGTAACCAGGAAGGTCATAATTTTGAATAAACCAATCTTTATAACCAGCAAAACTGGAGATATAAGGGGTTTCTTCCAAAGAATATCCACTAATATTTGCAAACTTTTCGCCGATAAAATATGAAGCTGGTGGTAAATAATTCAAATATCTCCAATAAATAATCTCACCCTGAGTATGATATGCAAGAATTAATCTAAAATTATGTATCAATGTAAAATTATATATTGCAATAGCTTCTGGAGCAGAAAGGGGAGAAGTCCCAACGTAATCTCTTGGAGATGGCTGATTATAGCCTTGAGCAAATTTTATTTCTTTAGCCTTTTCCCAATTGGCAGGAAACTGAAGATTTAAATCGATACCTGTGATATTAGCTTTCCAACCATTAGGAAAAGGAATACCAGGAAAATTTTCTAATATACTCTTAGCAGTTAGATATGGCTTGGAATTTTTAGAATAATAATTTGTTACAATATTTACACCATCAGGGTTAACCATCGGAACAATAAATATAGAAGTTGTGCCATAAAGATAATTTGCATTATAGCCATAAATATTTTTTTTATTTACAACAGAATATGAAAAATCCTCAACAAATTTCATTAAAACGGGAGTAGTAATCCATTCATTGGCATGATAACTTGCCGAATAAAAAACTTCTTTTTTACCAGTACCTATGCGTATATAAGGAATGGGATTACCCAAAACAGAGTTACCAATAGTTCCAATTTCCAAAAAAGAAAATGATTTTTTTAGTTGTTGAATATCTTCAATAAGTACATTATAGTTGTAAGGGATATTGGTTCTAACAATACTATTATATAACATAGTTAATCCTTTCAAATTTTATATATTAGTATTATATGTAGCTTTAATAAAAAAAGTAATAAAAATATAATACATTCATATTATAAATCAAAAGAAATTATCAAAATATTGACAGACACAACAAACTAAATGTATAATTTAAAATTGGAAAGGAGAAAAGTATAAACAAAATATACTAAATAATAAAATGTTAAATCAATTTTCAAGAACAGAATTACTAATAAAAGAAGAAGGAATAGAAAAATTACATAATGCCAAAGTTGCTATATTTGGTATTGGTGGAGTTGGATCTTTTGTGGTAGAAGGCCTAGTTAGAGCAGGAATAGGAAACTTTATTTTAATAGACGATGATAAAGTTTGCTTAACAAATCTAAACAGACAAATAATTGCTACAAGGAAGACAGTCGGAAAAGCTAAAGTAGAAGTTGCAAGAGATAGAATTCTAGAAATAAATCCAGATGCCAATGTAGAAATTAAGCAAAAATTTTTTATGCCTGATAGTGAAGAAATACTAGACAATTCAGTAGATTATATAGTAGATGCAATAGATACAGTAACTGCTAAAATAGAACTGGTTGTAAGAGCAAATAACTTAAATATTCCAATTATATCATGCATGGGAACAGGAAATAAATTAGACCCAACTAAATTTGAAGTTGCAGATATATATAAGACAAGTGTATGTCCATTAGCAAAGGTAATGAGAAAAGCACTAAAATCAAGAGGAATAAAAAAGTTGAAAGTTGTATATTCAAAGGAAGAACCAATAAAGCCAGATCAAACAGCCGAATGTAGTTGCAAAAACGGATGCATTTGTCCTCCAGGGACAGTAAGAAAATGTACAGCAAAAAATCAAGTGCCGGGTAGTATATCATTTGTTCCATCAGTTGCAGGAATGATAATAGCAGGAGAAGTAATAAAGGATATTATAAAAGCAAAATAAATATGTACAGTATATAAAAAAGTGTTTATCTATAATATATTTTTACACTTTGCTTAAGCAAATATTGCGACATTAAAAAAATTGTGGTATAATAAAAATTATGTAAACACAATTTACACAATTTTTTATTATGTGGAGGAAATCAAATGAAGGATTTTTCAGACCGGAAGTATCTAAATGTAAAACAAGTATCATTGGTTTCAAGACAAGAAGACTCGAGAAAATTTCACGTACAGGGAGATTTATATGACATTAATGGTCAAGTGGTATCCAGTCCGAGTTTTGTTGTAGAAATACCATTGTACAGGAGCATTACTTCTGCCAGAAAAGGTATTCAAAGACGAATAAGTAAGGCAGCCGGAGCAGAATCAGGATGGTTTTCAAAAAAGATCATAGAATTTGTTATTAATGAAGTAATGTAGATATAATCTAGTTTAAAATGCACATGGCAAGGAGGTGCTGAATAGCTCCTCCTTTTTTAATGGAGATTATAAAAATTACAATATAATAAAATTTCAAAATATAAAGATGAAATTAGTAATCTTGTAATAAATCCATAAAATTTTAATATTATAATTTATAAGGAGGAAGATATGTTAGAAAAAATAAAATTGCCTTATGAATTAACAGCTTTAGAACCATATTACAATGCAGAGACACTAAATATTCATTATAACACCTTATACCAAGGATATATAGATAATACAAATAAAACTCAAGAAAAACTAGAATTTGCAAGGAAAAACAATAACTACGAAAACATCAAATGTTTAGAAAAGAACTTAAGCTTTTTTGGATCAGGAGTAATACTTCACGAGTTATTTTTTACTAATATGGGTGTTCCAATTCCAAGTGAACCTCAAGAGAATTTAAATGAACAGATTATTAAGGATTTTGATAGTTTCGAAACATTAAAAAAACAATTTGATGCAAGTAGCCAAAATGTAGAGGCATCAGGTTGGAATTTACTTGTTTGGGTTCCAAGATTTAAAAAACTAGAAATTTTACAATGCGAAAAGCATCAAGACTTAACTTTGTGGGGATGTTTTCCACTTTTAGTACTTGATATGTGGGAACATTCGTATTTTTTACAATATAAAACAAAAAAAGCAGAATACATTAATGCATTCTGGAACATTGTAAACTGGACAGAAGTTAATAAAAGATGGGAAAATATTTGTCCGGAATTTAAGGAAATATTGGTAAAATAGATAAGTAAAGTACAATGGATAGATTTGTTTTAGCTATTCTTGATGATAAAGACTATTCATAACCTCAATATTTAGAATAGCTAAGGGTATTATAAAAAAGGGAAAATCTACTTGTAAAAACAACTATAAAGACTATTCATTGTAAAATTGTCCTTGATATAAATTTTTATTTTCTAGAATTTTATCAAGACCATTTAAAACTAATTTTTTATGTACATTCCATTCAGGTGCTACTAACAAATCTTTTGGAGCATCTCCAGAAACTCTGTGAATGATAAGCTCAGGTTTTATATGGGTTAAAATATAAACCAAAGAATTGAGATATTCTTCTAAAGTAATTGGACTATATAAATTGTCTTGGTACATTTCTTCAAGAACAGTATTCTTCACAATATAGGTAGAATGAATTTTAATGCCCTGTACGGAATGTCTATTTATGAAATCAACAGTATTTTTCAAATCATCAAAAGTTTCAGTAGGAAGTCCTACCATAACATGAACAACAACATCAATATTATATTTATTTAAAATACTGACAGCCTGTGTAAATTGAGAAGAAGAATAGCATCTATTTACTAACTTTCCAATTCTATCACTGGATGTTTGAAGACCCAGTTCAACACAAACAGAATATTTAGGAGAATAACTCCCGATAAGCTTCGCAACATCTTCAGTTATACAATCAGGGCGAGTTGCAATATCCAAACCAACAATTCTATCATCAATCAAAGCGGAATCATATTTTGCTTTAAGATTATCTAAACTATCATATGTATTTGTAAAATTCTGAAAATATGCAATAAACTTATTCGCACGAGTAGCTTTATAACTCGAAAAATAAGATTTTACTTGATTAGAAATAGATTCCGATGAAGATGTTATTAAATCACCAGAACCTCGCTCACTACAGAATATGCAACCACCGAGACCTGATTTTCCGTCACGATTAGGACAAGTGAAACCGGCATCAATGCAGATCTTTAAGGTTCGTTCACCAAATTTTTCTTTTAAGTATGTGTTTAAATGATTATACCTTTGACTCATTTCTTTTCTCCTTATTGAAATATTATATAGAGATTTTGGAGTGAAGTCAAGCTAATGTATTGATATATGAGTTATTTAATTACATCTAATATGAATAAAATCTCTTAGCCAATTATTTAAATTCTTTTGTTTTCTGAGTACTAAACTCCTTCTGTGGGAATATCTTTTAAAGCATCTCCAATTATATGTTTTTTTATAAAAATAGGTAAAATAAATTTAAATTAGATGAAGTATAAAATCAGTAGATAAGTACTTTTATAATACAAAAATAGAGATATGAAATAAAAACTCTAAGAGAATAAAACTTTTATAAGATTTTAGCGAAAAAGTCATATAATTATAGCAAATAAATTTTTTTTGTGATATATTATATCAAAAATACTTTTAAGGAGGAAAAATGCATAATATATCGTATGCGACAGAAAAGAACTGGAGAAGGCTAAATGTAGACATAGAAAAAAAAGAGTTAAATCATAGAGCTAACAAAAGTAAATCAATAAAAACAATAATTCCAGTAGAACTATTTAAAAACAAAAAAAATATTCCAAAAGCATTAAAAATTACAGAATGTATAAAAGAAAAATATAATGAAAAAGAAGACATAGAAAAAATAATGATATCACTAGCTTTAAAACTAATGATACAAAATAAATTGATAGATAAGGAATTAAAAACACATAAAAGAAATGTATTAAATTTTATAAAAGAATATAAAATCTACTATAAAGAATTACTGGAAATAGATTTGCCATTAGAAGAAAACGATATACTTGGAATTATATATCAAATGTTGCAAACAGAAGGCGAAAAAAATCAGAAGGGATCATATTATACTCCACTTCAAATAATAAAGAATATGCTAAAAAACATAAAAATAGATGACAAAATTACAATATTAGATCCATGCTGTGGAACAGGAAGGTTCTTATTAGAAGCAAATATAAAGAATCCGCATAATTTATATGGAATTGACCTGGATAAAATTGCAGTCATAATATCAAAAGTAAATTTAATAATAAAATATAAAAATATTGATTTTGAACCAAATATAATAGAAGCAGACTTTTTTGAAAAAATCAATGAAAAAATAAAAGATATAAAGTTTGATTATATAATCACTAATCCACCTTGGGGGGCAAATATAAGTGATAAATACAACAGAAATTTCAAAGTAATAAAATCAGGAGAAACATATTCTTACTCAATAGTACAATCTCAAAAACTATTAAAAGAGAATGGAACTATAAGATTTTTACTGCCACAATCCTTTCTAAATGTTAAACTTCATGCAGATATACGAAAATTTTTAATAGAAAAAATGTACCTAAAAAATATATATCTATATACATCAAACTTTTCAGGGGTAGTTACTAAGTTTATTAGCATAAATGCTAAAAACTCACTAAAAAACAATTATAATATTGAAATAACAGATTTTGACAACAAATATGAAATAAGTTCCAAGGAAGTTAAAAAAGATAAAGACTATAGAATATCATGTGTAGACAAAAATGATATTGTGCTAATACAAAAGGTATACAATAAAAAGTTTAAAACACTAGAAGGAAGTACATGGGGTTTGGGAATAGTAACAGGAGACAATAAAAAAAAGTTAGTTAGCAAAAGAATTAAAGGATACGAAGCCATATACACTGGCAAAGAAATCATACCATACAAGATATTATCAAATAAAAAATTTATTCATTTTGATAAGGAAAATTTGCAACAAGTTGCACCGGAAAATATTTACAGAGCAAAGGAAAAACTAGTATATAAATTCATATCAAAAAAACTTACATTTGCGTATGATAATTCTGGAAGTCTATTTTTAAATAGTGCAAATATACTAATTCCAAATATAGAAGGAATGAGTATAAAAACGGTTATGGCGTTTTTAAATTCAAACTTATTTGCATATATATATCATAAAAAATTTGGAGACATAAAAATATTAAGGGGCAATTTAGAGCAACTACCAATGCCTATTATATCAAAAGAACAAAACAAAGAAGTAGAAAAAATGGTTGACGAAGTACTACAGGGAAATACAGAATATATAAACGAAATAAATAAAGTAATATATAAAATTTATGATTTTAAAGATATTGAAATAAAATATATAGAGGAAGCAATAAATGGAAAAATTGAAGGAAGTATTAGATAATATAATAGAAAAAAATAAATATAAAGAAATGTTGGACAGGGAAGAAATAGATAAAATTGAGGATACATACCCGTTCAACAAAACAGAATATGTAATTAGCTTTTTGATGGCAAAAAAAATATTAAGTTTTGAAGAATACAAAAAAATAAGAAGAGATTATATAAAAAGGAATAAATATCTATATCTTTATGAAATAAATGCACCAAGAACATTTGGAGAAACATGGGCACAATCATGGCTAAACAAAATTGTACCAGAACTTGAAAAACCTAATAAAAAATTGGATCCGAATTATAAGGGAGAATACGATCTTTGGTATAAAGGAATAAAAATCGAAGTAAAAGCATCACGAGCGGTAAAAAAAGAAAAAGGAATATCTCTTATAAAAAAAGCAATATCAAGTGATTCAAAAAGTAAATTTGAAATGAACTTCCAACAAATAAAAACAAATTGTTGTGACGTATTTGTATGGATTGCAGTTTGGACAGATAAAATTGAATATTGGGTATTGCCAAATTATGATGTAATAAATAGCCAATATTATTCAAATGGTCAACACAGAGGCAATAAAGGAGAAGGACAGCTATGGATTAAAGACTCAAACATTTCCGAATTCAATATCTTTAAAACTGAAGAAAAAGACATTTTAAACAGAATAATAGAAAAAGGAAAACTCGCAAAACAGAGGAAGTAAATAATAAAAAAGTTATAAAATGGTAAAGAACTATAAAGATATAACAATGAACAGAATAGTCAAAAATTGTAAAAGATTTTTAAAGATGCAATCATGCTTAAGACAAACAAAGTTAAAACTACAAATTAAAGGAGATTGTAATGTTAGATAATTGGATAGATGTGAGAAAAAAACAAATTAAGGAAGCTGTAGATCCAAAGATAACAATAAATAAAATTGGCGAATTGAATGCATATTTTACAGTAAAAGAAATTAATAATGTTGACTATACTCAAGTTAAAAAAAGTAAAAACAAGATTATATTGTATTTAAGCAAAGGTTATAAAGTCCTTGAATATACGCCATTAGATAAATTTTGTAATGCAAGAATATATGTCAATGATGAAAACGAGATATATCAGTACTATTTCGATATAATTGATGAAGTGAAAATCGAAAATGAAATTCCTTTTTATAATGATTTGTATTTGGATGTAGTTTATGACAATGATGAAAAAGTTAAAGAAAAAATGCATATTGCTAAAAATGAAAGTACTCTTAGAATGATTGATGAAGATGAGCTAAAAGATGCGTTAAAAAAGGTATAATTAATAAAAAACAATATAACAAAGCTTATGAAACTGCAGAAAAAATAATGGAAGAGTTAAGATTGGAGAAAATTCTGAAGATACAGTTAAAAGAGAAATGAAAGAAGAACTTGGAAAAGATGTTGAAACTACTGGATATATTGCAACAATAGAAAATTTCTTCAAAATGAAAGGATTTAAATATCACGAAATATTATTTGTGCATAAAGTAGAATTTATAAATGAGGAAGATAAAAAAATAGTTGAAACAATGAAAAATATAGAAAGAGAAGACTATCTTCAGTATGAGTGGATAGATTTAGACAAAATTGACCAATATCCATTAAGACCAGAAATCATGAAAACAGTATTAAAAGAAGCAAAATTTCCAGTTCATAAAATTAATAACGATATGAAATAGAAGCTTACCAGAATTTCAAAAAATCTACATTTCTGGTTAATTTTCTTATAAAATTAATAATGCCATCATTACTTATTTTTATAGTAATGATGGCATTAAAATATAAATTCTATTTAATATTAAGGACTATGATCAATTGATAAATCCGTAAGAATATCAGGAGTTATCTTTCTATTATTATCTAATATTTTAAATATAGGCATACTAATTGTATTCCAAAAATATCTTTAATTTTGAAACTTTAATTTGCACTCTACTTCATCAAAAGGAACCCATGAAAAAATTTCTCTATCGTATAATGCAATTTCTTTATAAGAAGAGCCATCATCTACAGAAATATACATATAATTCTCACACATAATCAATCTTATAGAAATATCAATCTACTTGATTGATTTCTTTCTAATTATTTTACTATATTTATAATATATTATAATCAAATTTAATGTAATACGCAAGTAAAAGTAGAGATTATACTTTTATGATTTATTTTTTAAAATTACCTATTTATTTAATTAAAATTAAGTAGTATAATTTAATAAATTACAAATATTTGAAGGATTGTTAGTATAATAAATTTTACAAAAGGAGAGAATATTATTATGACAGCTAAAATTGTATATTCAATAAAATATATAGGAGTAAATGACTTGGACATTGATTTGTTTGAAAATCAATATAAAGTTCCAAATGGAATATCATATAATTCCTATTTAATAGAGGATGAAAAAATTACTGTAATGGATACTACTGATGAAACAAAAACAGTGGAATGGAATGAAAATCTTACTGAAGCTCTAAATGGAAGAGAAGTTGACTATTTAGTAATATCACATTTAGAACCGGACCATTCATCAGGTATTAAGAGCGTAACAGAGAAATATCCAAATGTTACACTTGTTGGGACAAGTAAAACGTTTGAAATGTTGCCACAATTTTATGATATAAATCCTGCAACAAAAAAACTTGTAGTAAAAGAAGGAGATACTTTAAATATAGGAAAACATACATTACAATTTTTTATGGCTCCAATGGTACACTGGCCAGAGGTTATGATTACATACGAGCAAACTGAAAAAGTATTATTTTCAGCAGATGCTTTTGGTACTTTTGATTGTATCAATGGAACCAAGGAAATGAAGGAAAATACAGAAACTTTAAAAACTACACAAACTTTAGAATGCACATCAAAAAAATCAAAAGAAGTTAATACATGGACGGAAGAGGCTAGAAGATACTATATAAATATAGCTGGAAAATATGGAATGCAGGTTCAAATGTTACTTAAAAAATTGGCAAACTTAGAAGTTAAAGTAATTTGCCCTTTACACGGACCTGTTTTAAATAAAAATGTGGAAACATATATTAACAAATATAATATTTGGAGCAACTATGAACCTGAAAACAAAGGAATACTCATAGCATTTGCAACTATTCATGGAAATACTGGCAAGGTAGCATACAAAATGGCTGAATTGTTAAAGGCATGTGGAGAGAAAAATGTGGTAATAATGGATTTATCAAGAGATGATATATCGCGTGCAACCTCAAATGCATTTAGGTTTGACAAAATGATACTAGCTGCTGCAAGCTATAATATGGGAGTATTCCCTTGCATGGAAACATTTTTGAATGCTTTAAAGGGAAGGAACTATCAAAATAGAAAAGTTGGAATGATAGAAAATGGATCATGGGCTCCATCAGCTGGAAAATGTATGAAAGATATTCTATTGAGCATGAAAGGTATTAGTATAGTTGATCCAATGATTACAATAAAATCTGCTATGAAAGAAACGGATATACCTAAAATGAAAGAACTAGTAAATTCAATGCTTAATTAACTACAAAAATAAAATGAATGATGGACAAGCTAATAAAAGTAAAATAAGGAAAATAATATAAATGTGAAATAGAAAGTAAAATAAATAAAAACTTAAGATAACGAAAACTTAAAATAAACCTCAAATTATATGTATCTATGTAATATTCTAAAAAAATATCATAATAGCAAACACCTCTTAATACTATTACAGTATTAGGAGGTGTTATTTTGAATAATATAATAATTATTATAATTGCATGTATAATTTTAGGAACAATACTGCATTTTTTGTACGACAAAACAAATAAAAATCCAATAGTCGGAATATTTAGTGCGACAAACGAAAGCATTTGGGAGCATCTAAAACTATCCTTTTTTCCAATAATAATAGTTGGAGTATTTGAATACATTTTTGCAAGACAAGGAATGAATAATTTCTGGAGCAGTAAATTGATTGGTGCAATTGCTGCAATGATATTTACTGTAGTAGCTTTCTATACATACTATGGAATTTTAGGAAAAGATTATTTCATATTAGATATTATAATTTTTATAGTAAGCATAATTCTAGGAGAACTCATTTCGTATAAAATAATGATGATAGAACCAATGGAAACAGAAATTTTATCAATAATAGGAATAGTTATTATAACTTTAATATTTGCAATATTTACAAAAAATCCGCCGGATATTCCACTATTTCAAGATTTCAGCAAGAAAGATAGTCAATTTGAAAGCTAATGAATGACAATTTTTAAGAAACATGTAAGTTAACGACGAATTTACGAAGCAATTAATATCAGGTAATGATAGTTTTACGAAAACGTTAAATATAAATGTCTATTTTTCAGTTTTTAGGGAATTATAATATACAGGAGGATGATATTTAATTTTAAACAGTATACTTAATGCTAAAAACAATAAAATATCATAGAGAAAATATGTTTAATCCAAAAGCAATTTACTATGAAAAAGATATAGAAAATTATCAATTAGGAAAAGAACTTATGAAGAAATATGATAATGTTCCCAAACTAGAAATAGCCAATCACAACAATATAGAAGAAATGAGACAGAAACCAAATAAAGAATTTTTAAATATAAAGCAAAATCTTATAATAGGAGTAAGAAAGACACATAAATTTGTTGAAAATCATAAAACTTCAGATTATTTAGTACCGTATACTTCATCCGGATGTATTGCTGCTTGCATGTACTGCTATTTGGTATGCAATTATAATAAATGTTCATATTTAAGACTATTTGTAAACAGAGAAGAAATGATGGACAAAATAATTAAGGTATCAAACAAAGCTGAAAAGAATCTAACATTTGAAATCGGTAGCAACAGCGATCTTATATTAGAAAACACTATTACAAATAATTTGCCTTGGACAATTGAAAATTTTAAAAAATCATCTAAAGGAAAACTTACATTCCCAACAAAATTTGATATGGTGGATAGCATTTTGAATTTGAATCCAAAAGGAAGAATTACAATCAGAATGAGTGTTAATCCGGAAGAAATAATTAGTAAAGTAGAATTTGGAACTTCAAGATTGAAAAACAGAATTGAGGCGATTAATAAACTAAATGAAGCGGGCTATAATGTTGGCATTCTAATTGCTCCGGTAATTATGGTTGATAACTGGAAACAGCTGTATGGGAAGCTTATAAAAGAACTAAATGCAAAATTGAGCAAACAAGTAAAAAAAGAGCTATTTTTTGAAATTATTTTTATGACATATAGTTATGTTCATAGAAAAATTAATGAAGAAGCATTTCCAAATGCAATCAAACTTTATAATCCAGATTTAATGAAGGGAAGAGGAATGGGTAAATATATGTACAAAAAGGAATATAAAGATGATGGAGAAATCTTTTTAAGAGAACAACTAAAAAAATATTTCCCGAATAATGAAATAATTTATGTAGTATAATATAAAACTCACTAAGAAAACACAATTTTTCTTGGTGAGTTTTTTGATAACTTTATTAGATTAATCCCACAATTATAATTGGGATATGTATTATTAAATTAATTATTTGTAAAAAAATGGTGAAAAATTTACTCAAAATATTGTATAATTTTGGCTAAAGTGATAATATAATGTAAAAAAACAATAAAAATTATTTACAATAGTATAAAAATCAGGATTTTATAAAAAACATGTAAATTTTGTAAAACCATAATAAATAAAAAGTCCTAGTAAACTAGAACTTTAATTCACCTAAGTGAAACTGAAATTAATCAGCATTAAAGATTTAATCTTATTTTAACTCATTATGCTATTTTAGATAGTAATTTTAATAGCAACATAAATATAGCACATAAAAGATTATTAGTCAATAGCAAAATGGAAAAATAATGAAAATAAACT